>NZ_JBSFIH010000009.1:0-208856 GCF_053597455.1 Streptomyces sp. NPDC001393 | reverse complement strand
GATCGCCAGTCCGACCCGAAAGCAGCGGGCGCCCAGCCACTTCCACGCCCTCTGCACCGCCACCAGCTGACCCTCACAAGATCGCCAACAGAGTCCTGCCGTTGACCCTGGCGGGCGGCGGCGCGGTCACGGGGCTGGCGCTGGTGCGCGGCACCGCCATCCGGGACGCGGTCAGCGGTGGCGTCGCGGTGGGCGTGGCCGCCGTACCGGAGGGCCTGCCGCTCGTGGCCACGGTCGCGCAACTCGCGGCCGCCCGGCGGCTGAGCCGTGACGGCGTCCTGGTCCGCACCCCGCGCACCCTGGAGGCGCTGGGCCGCATGGACACCTTCTGCTTCGACAAGACCGGCACCCTCACCGAGAACCGGCTGCGCCTGGTGCGCACCTGCGACGCCGACGGTACGGTGCGCCCGGTGGACGACGCCGGGTCCGCGGGCACCGTCCGGGCCGCCGCCCGCGCCTGCCCACGCGTCGACGGCGACGCCGAGCAGCCGGTGCACGCCACCGACGAGGCCGTGCTGGCGGCCGCCGGTCCCGACCCGGAGTGGACTCAGCTGGCGGACCTGCCCTTCGAGGCGGCACGCGGATACGCCGCCGCCGTCGGCCGGAGCGGGGACGGCCCGCCGGTGCTCGTGGTCAAGGGCGCCCCGGAGACCGTACTGCCCGCCTGCGCCGGGCTGCCGGAGCACGCCTGGGGGGCGGCCCAGGCGCTGGCGCGGGACGGCCTGAGGGTGCTGGCGGTGGCCGAACGGCGCCTCGGCGCGGCCGAGCAGGAGGCCGACATCCTCGAACAGCCGCTGGGGGAGCTGGAGTTCACCGGGCTGCTCGCCCTGTCCGACGTACCGCGCGAGACCTCCACGGCGCTGGTGGCGGGGCTGCTCGAGGCCGGCGTACGACCGGTCATGCTCACCGGGGACCATCCGCAGACCGCGCGGGCCATCGCGGCCGAGCTGGGCTGGCCCGAGGACACCGTGGTGGTCACCGGCGACGAACTGGCGGCGGCGGATCGGGCGGAAAGGGCCCGCATGCTGCGGGACGCGGGCGTGGTGGCGCGGGTGGCGCCCGAGCAGAAGCTCCAGGTCGTGGAGGCGCTGCGGGACGCGGGCCGGGTCGTCGGCATGGTCGGCGACGGCGCCAACGACGCCGCGGCCATCCGCGCCGCCGACATCGGCGTCGGGATCAGCGCGCGCGGTTCGGCGGCCGCGCGCAACGCCGCCGACATCGTCCTCACCGACGACGATCTGACGGTCCTGATCGACGCGGTCGGCGAGGGCCGGGCGCTGTGGCACAGCGTGGCCGACGCCATCGCCATCCTGATCGGCGGCAACGCGGGCGAGGTCGGTTTCGGCATCCTCGGCACGCTGCTGTCCGGCCGGGCACCGCTGTCCACCCGGCAGATGCTCATGGTGAACCTCTTCACCGACCTGTTCCCGTCGATGGCGGTGGCGGTGACGGAGAAGGAGGACGCGCCGGTACCGGCGCGCGCAGGATCGCCGGAGGACGACAGGCCCGGCGCCGTACGTGCCCGCGGCGGCTCGCCGGAGGACGCCTCCGCCGTCCTGGGCGCGCCCCTGCTGCGGCAGATCCGGCACCGGGCGCTGACCACCACCCTGGGCGCGGTGACGGCCTGGCTGATCGGCCGCTTCACGCCCGGCTGCGCACGCCGCTGCAGCACGATGGCGCTGTGCGGCGTGGTCGGCACCCAGCTCGTGCAGACCTGGCTGGACCGGCGGGAGAGCCGACTGGTGCAGATCACCTGTCTGGGGTCCGCCGTGGCGCTGGTCGCGGCGGTGCAGATCCCGGGCGTCAGCCACGCCGTCGGGTGCACTCCGCTGGGCCCGGTCGCCTGGGCCGGGGTCCTGGCGGCGATCGCGCTGGCCCAGGCGGGACAGCGCGTACTGCCCCGCCTGGAGCAGACGGTCGGCCGACTGCTGCCGGACTGACCGGCACCGCAGGCGTGCGACGTCGCCGAGCCGACGAGCCCGCGCAGGCCCGACAGGGTGGCACCGTCGCGGGCTCGCCTGCTCGGCTCCCGCTGCCGCGCTCCGCGGGCGCGCCCTGGGTGCGCGCGGCCGTGCCGCAGAGGGTCGGCCGTCGGTGGTGTCGTCGGAGGTCAGACCGACCGGTGGTACGGGTCCGGCACCCGGACCTCGCCGCCGAGCTCACGGGCCGCGTGCCGGGCCCAGGAGGGGTTGCGCAGCAGTTCGCGGCCGAGCAGGACGGCGTCGGCCTCGCCGTTCGTCACGATCTTCTCGGCCTGCCCGGCCTCGGTGATCAGGCCCACGGCGGCCACGCGCAGCGGGGTCTCGGCCCGCACCCGGGCGGCGAACGGCACCTGGTAGCCGGGCCCGGTCGGGATGTCCACGCCGGAGGCGTTGCCGCCGGTGGAGACGTCGAGTGGCATCCCGTGTCGCGAACTCGCGCCAAGCACAAGGAGGCGGAATGCTCGCCAACCCGTCGGCGCTGGCGGCCGGAAGGCGTCATTCGGTCGGACGGCGCTGGGATGGAACCGTTCTCGCCGTGGGCAATTCCGGAGCCGGTGAATGTCGTGTCGAGGGATGGGAAGACGTTGTCGCGGTGGCAGCCGGCAACGTCCATACCGCGTCGCACACGGGCAGGTCTCATACGTGGGACTCCGGTCGGACGGCACGGTGCTGGCAACGGGGTGGAATGGCGATGGGCAATGTGATGTCGCCGGATGGCGAGGTGTCACGGCCGTGACCGCAGGCTGGCGCCGCACGCTCGGGTTGCTCGCGGATGGCCGCGTGCTAGCAGTTGGCCGGAGTTCAGAAGGTCAGTGCGACGTGCAGTCCTGGCGCGAGATGGTCGTCCTCTCGTGTGGTGACTGGCACTCGGTCGGCGTCCGGTCGGACGGTTCTGCACTGGCCGCGGGGAACAACCGGCGAGGGCAGTGTGCCGTTGAAGGGTGGCGTGACCTGGCCGCCATTTCGGCCGGATATCTGCATACCGTCGGCCTCGGAGCTGACGGGCGTGCAGTAGCGACCGGAGACCGGGCAACCGGGGCGTGCGAGGTCGATGAGTGGGAAGACGTGGTGGCGCTCGACGCGGGCAGCTACCACACCGTCGGGGTCACTGCGTCCGGCCGGATCCTGGCAGCGGGAGACTACAGCTACGGACAGTGCGAAGTCGGCGATTGGCGCGACATTGTTGCCGTGGCGGCCGGTTCAACACACACCCTTGGCCTACGGGCCAACGGCACAGTCGTGACTGCAGGGAACAACGCCGACAGGCAGTGCGAAGTCGGCGCCTGGTCCGGAGTCCGGCTTCCATAGGCCTCCCGGCCGCGCCGACGCGAACTGACATATCGTCATTCCCAAGCCCCAGACACCTCATTCTGAGGCCAGTCCTTGTCGAGCCGGGCCCGCATGACGTACTGCAGCAGGGCGTCGAGCAGTGCGGGCAGCAGTGCGTCACTGTCGAGACGGGGCTCTGCCAGTTCGATCGCGCGGAATTCGGTGGCTCCGAGCAGCGATGAGTGCTGTCCGAGGCGGGTCGGCAGGAGTCCGGGAAGTCCCGGGTTGATGGCCCTCTTTGAAAAGCGACCACCCCTGCTCGAGGGTGACCCCACACCCGCTCGATGCATCTCCTCTCCCCACCTATGCGGCTCTAGGCTTGCGGACGGATGCCGCAAGGGAGGGGCCGCCCGTGAGCGGACACGAGTAGTTGCCGTACAGGAAGCCCCGTCGAGGCTCGTCGTGGTCGGCCGGTGCACCCGTTGGATCGCACCGCTGGGGTTCGAGGCGAGATCAACGGACGGGCGCGAATCCGGAGCGGGCGCATTTTCCTTTGCCTCGCAGCTTCACCGCCACGTAGGGTCACCGCGTCCCAGGAGGTGAGGCCGTGACCACGTACGGCACGATGCTGATTCCCGTACCGCTCGAACAGGCGGCCCCCGTCCTGCGCGAGGCCTGCGTAGCCGGCTACGCGATTCCAGCCGGGCCTGGATTCTGCCTCGTCCATCCGGACCGGTCCGTCGACGACAACGGTGTCTTCGCGCTCGCCGGGCCGATCAGCGCCGGGTTGGGCGCCCCGGTGCTGGCCGCCTTCCAGTACGACGGCGACCGACTCGAGTTGGAGGTCTGGCGGGACGGAGTGCGCGCCCACCGCTATGACTCCTGGCCGGGCCGGGACGATGAGAGCGCCGACGACGCGCCCCTGGGTGCTGACCCCGCCGCGTTCCTGGACTTCGCCGCCGGGCCCGTGGACAGCCACCGCTTGGCCTCCGCGCTCGCGGACACCCCGATCGACATTCAGGACATGGACGTCGACGGCGAACCGGGCTACGTCTGGGCCCAGGCCCTGCACTGGGACGTGTTGCGCGCGCTCGGCCACCCGGACCAGGTGATTCGCCGTGCCCAGTGGGACTACTTCCACATGCGCGGCGCGCCGCAGGCGCTCGCGGAGGTGTTGGATACCACCGAACTCGTTGTCCTGGGCACGACCGGTCGCCCGTTCTGAAGCCCCACCAACCCGCGTACGGCAAGAGTTCTCGCCAGGCGGCACGCATGGTGTCGACGGTCATGTAATGCCCCATTCCATGCGACTTGAGCGTCACGTAATTCCCCACCCGCGCGATCAAGACTCCCCATGGGGTTGGCGGTTACGGGCAGCGGCGGGCGGCGGGAATACCAAGATGGCCACCCGAGTTGCTGCCCTCGGACGGCCCGCACCGGGAGGTCGTCACGATGGGGGGGAGCGCCGGATGCGGGCAGTCGGATTCCGGGCCAACGGAGGCGTCGAGGTACTGGAGGAGCTGGATCTGCCCGAGCCGGCGCCGACTGCCGGCCAGGTCGCTGTGCGGGTCGCCTTCGCGGGCGTCAATTTCGCCGAGATCCAGCACCGTCGGGGTGAGTTCGGTGCTCCGGACGGGCCTGGTGGAGTGGATGTTCCCGGTCTGGAGGTGGCTGGGACGGTCGTCGCGCTCGGTGCGGGGGTGAGCGGGCTGGAGGTCGGCGAGCCGATTGCCGCGTACCTGCCGGCCTTCGGCGGCTACGCCGAGGTGGTAACGGCAGACACGCGGTTCGTCAGGTCGCTGCGCACAGAGGCGGGAGAGGCAGATCCGGCCGAGGCGGCGGGGCTGCCCTGCGTCTATCCGACAGCGTTTGGCGTGCTCAAGGACGCAGGACGGCTGCGGGAGGGGGAGGACGTGCTGATCCACTCCGCGGCGGGGGGTGTGGGAATTGCGGCTGCGCAGCTGGCCCGGGAGTTGGGGGCCGGGAAGGTGTACGGCACGGTCGGCTCGGCGGAGAAGGTTCCGTACGCCGCCGAGCTCGGCTACGACGAAGTGTTCCTGCGCGAAGGCTTTGCGAAAGGGTTGACCGAGGTGACCGGTGGCCGGGGCGTGGACCTGGTCCTCGATCCTGTGGGCGGGCCGATCCGGGAGCAGAGCCTGATCGTGCTGGCGCCGTTCGGCCGCGTCGTGGCCTACGGAGACCTCGGTCGGCACCAGCAGTGGACGGCCTCGGTATGGGACCTGTGGAAGGGCAACCGGACCATCGCGGGGTTCAACATCGGTGACCTCGCCCGTCGGTCTCCCGAGCGGATCGGTGACTACCTTGCTCAAGCTCTCAGGCTTCTCGCAGCGGGGCGGATCCGGTCCGGGGTGACGCAGATCCTGCCCCTGGCCGAGGCGGCAAAGGCACACCAGCTCCTGGAGACGGGCACGGGCCGAGGCAAGATCCTCCTCTCGTTCACCTGACCTCAGGGCGCGGCCGGTTGCCGGTCCAGGCGGTGGGGAATTGCGTGATCACAGACCCGGGGGAGCTGCGGGCTCTGGCGCTGATCTTGTGACGCGGTAGGTGTCAGTGGACATCGCCGCCGCGGCCACCGGCCCGCTGTGGATGCAGTTGTATTGGCTCAAGCGCCGTGACCTGATCCGCCGGGCCGAGGCCGCCGGTTCCCACGTGCTGGTCCTCACCGTTGACGCGCCCAGGATGGCGTTCTGTCTGGCGGGAGGCCATCAACGGGTTCGCGGTGCCCCGGGCATCCAGGCGGTCAAGGTGGCGCACGACGTGATGGCCGCCTCGCACGGCAGCCGGGACGGGGAGCCAGCCATCGCCCGGCAATCCAAGGAGCAGTTCGACGCCTCGATCACCCGGGAGGACCTCGCCTGGCTGCGCGTAGTGACCTCCCTGCCCCTGGTACTGAAGGGCGTGATCACCCGCCTTCGGCCCGCACCACGTGGTACGCGGCGGGGCCGAAGGCGCCTTGTCGTACGGTCGTTGGGAGCGCGGCGTCAGCCGGCCTGTCCGGTCGGCCGCATGGTGATGTGGTTGATGTCCACACCCGCGGGCTGATTGACGGCGAAGACGATCGTGTCCGCGACCTGCTCGGCGGTCATCACCGGCGCCGCCTCGGGGGTGCCGCCGCGCTCGTCCCAGAACGGGGTGTCCACCACCCCGGGGGCGACGACCGTCACGCCGACCCCGTCCTTGCCGACCAGCAGCCGGGTGTTCTCGGCCAGTGCGTGGGCGGCCCACTTGGTGACCGAGTACAGGTTGCCAGGCGTGTTGCGCACCCCGGCGACCGAACCGATGATCACGATCCGGCCCTTGGACTCCCGCAGGTGTGGCAGGGTCTCCCGCACCAGCAGAGCCGGGCCCAGGACGTTGGTGAGGACCATGGCGCGCATGTCCTCGGGGGCGTGGCTCTCCATGTTGCCGGGCAGTGAGATACCGGCGTTGGCGATGACGTTGTCCAGTCGGCCCCACGCCTCCACCACGCGGCGCACGGCGGAGGCGACGTCGTGCGCGTCGCTGGTGTCGCCGGTGATCGTCAGCAGCCGCTCGGCCGCTCCGGCCGAAGAGGCGAAGGCGGCCAGCTTGTCCGCGTCACGTCCGGTGACGGCCACGCGGTGGCCCTGCTTGAGCAGGGCGCGGGCGGTGGCGGCGCCGATTCCGGTCGAGCCGCCGGTGATCAGCGTGGCGGGTTCCATGGGACGGCCTCCTCAGCGATGTGGTCATCGGGGCTCCGCCAGGGCCCCCGATGCCGATGAACACGAGGTGGCGCGTGAGGTCGACCGACTCCGGGTCGCCGGTTCCCCGAAACGCCTGCACTATACCCAGCGATCTTCCCGCCAAGCCGGTACGCCATCGCTGGCTGGCCATGATGCCGCACGAATGGGGCCGAACCCGCAGTACTGGCCGCCCTGTTGGGACCTGCGCGGCGCGCAGGTCCCAGGCTGCGCTCACGCTGCCGGTGTCAGCGGTGGCTGTGATCATGGCTTGCGTGTTCTTCGCGGAGTTTGGAGACGTTGTTCCCTCATCTGGCTGGTGTCGTGGTGGAGTTAGTCGAGCGGACTGCGGCTGGGATGGTCACGATGCATGCGCGGGCCCGCTCGGCGGGTGTGGACTGTCCACATTGGGGTAGTGCGTCGCTCCGGGTGCATGGCCGGTACATACGACGGCTTGCGGATACCGCGGCCGGTGGCGTCAATGTGGTGATCGCGCTGCTGGTGCGGCGGTTCAAGTGCCAGAACACGGCGTGCCGGGCCGTGACGTTCGCCGAGCAGATCGCGGGGCTGACGAGTCCGCATGCCCGCTACACACCGCTAGTGCGTGAGCAGTTGACCTCGATCGCTCTCGCGCTGGCCGGCCGTGCGGGCGCCCGTCTGGCCGGGGTGTTGGGCCTGCGCGTCGCCAAGGACACGCTGTTACGTTTGGTCCGCGCTGTACGGAAGATCCCGTGGGTGAGATCCGCGTGCTCGGTGTCGACGATTTCGAGGGCGCCCGCAGCGGAGCCCCCACAGGCCCAGCAGGTCGCCGATGCCTGGCACCGGGGGCAGCTCACCGCGCTCGTTCGGTCGGGTCGGTATCAGGCGGGTTGCTCCTTGTCCTTCGCCAGCCACGCTTGGAGGTTGGCCGGGTTGATGGGAATGGAGACGTGCTCGTGGGTGATGAGCCACGTGCCGGTCGACCGTCGCATGCAGACGGTCTCGCGCACCCAGATCGAGGCTTGGAGTCCGCCTTTGCGCTCTCCGGTGTCCAGGTGCAGCATGTTGGCGAATGCTGCGTCCCCGTCCACCACGATGGTCAGCTCGTGCGTTTCCAGGCTGATGGGTCCGTCGTAGCCGTCGAACCACCGCAGGAAGTTGCGGCGGACTTCTTCGGTTCCGGCGAACCTGAGCGGGGGGACGACGTCGTAGTAGACGATGTCAGGCGCGTAGTGCTCCATGAGCTTGTCGATGTCCTTCGACTGCTGAGCGCCGGTGCGACGCTCCAGAAGCGCCCTGATGTCGGCTTCGTTGGTGGTCACTGACTGCTCCTTGAAGATCCGTAGGTGTGGCCTGGGGAACGTCTGGTCCGAGAAGGGGCCGGTGTCAGGTGATTTCAGGGTTGGCCATCATTCCCATGTCCTCGTGTTCGGCGTTGTGGCAGTGGAAGAGGTAGCGGCCTCGGTAGCCGTCGAAGCGTGTGATGATCTCCGCCGACTCGCCTGGCCGCAGCGAGATGGTGTCCTTCAGGCCCGCGTCGTGGGGGAGTGGGGGGCGGCCGTCGCGCGCGAGGATGCGGAATCCGACGAGGTGCAGGTGGACGGGGTGGTGGGCCAGGCCCGGCGCAGCCGGATCCAGACCACAGCGGACGCGAGCAGTTGCGCGGCGCCGAGGGAGGTGACGACGTTGGCGCCGGCCGCGTGCCAGCGCAGTGCGTCGTAGTCGCCGCTCAGATAGACGCCGGCGAACACGGGCTGGCCGAAGATCGCGACCGTGTGGACGCTGACGACCGCCCGAAGCACCCACCGGCCGGACCGTGTACGGCGCGCGGCGGCCAAGGGCGTCGATGCCTCCCGATTTCTGATGGCGCCCATGGTTGCCTCTCTCGGGCGTTGTCACTGCCCGGCCGTTGGGGTCACTTCTGGAGGACCGCCTGAATCTCGAGGCTGATCGAGATCCTGTCGCCGACCGCGACGCCGCCGGCGTCGAGCGGGACGCTGATGTCGATGCCGAAGTCGCGCCGGTTGATCTGTGCGGTCGCGGAGAAGCCGGCCCGCTGTCCGCCCCACTGGTCCGGGCTGAAGCCGTTGACGTCGACCACCAGCGGCACCTGACGTGTGACGCCGTGCAGAGTCAACGCGCCGTCGACGGTCCAGGTGTCGCCGGTCCGGCGGATGCCGTTGGAGCGATAGCTCATCGTGGGGTACTGCTCGACCTCGAGGTAGTCGGCGGCGCGCAGGTGGTTGTCGCGCAGCTCGTTTCCGGTGTCGATCGAGGCGAGGTCGATGGTTGCGGAGACCGACGAGGCCAGGGGGTCTTCGCTGGTGACGATGGTGACGTCGTAGCTGGTGAATCGGCCGCGCAACTTGTTGATCATGAGGTGGCGGACGGAGAAGGCGATCTCGGAGTGCACCGGGTCGGCCTTCCACGTGCCGCACCGGTAACCGGGGATCTCGATGGTTGCTGGGACGGAGCTCATGCTTCTTCCTCCATGGGTGTGGTGCCGCGCCGACGCGGTGGACGTGGGGGCGGGGGCTCGGTGAGTCAGGGCTCGAGGTCGACTGCCCCGGTGCCGGTGCGGACGTCGAGGGGCACCGAGACCTGGTCATGCACGATCACCCACGCGCCTTCGATCTTCCGCAGGCAGTACGTGACCCTGACCCACATGCCGCTCGTCGCCGTCCCGTCCTTGAACGTGCCGCCCAGGCGAGCGAAGGCGTGGCCGAACGCGATGTCGCCGCCCACGGCGAGCGTCAGGTCGCGAACCTCGTACCTGACCGTCTCGAAGGCCGTGAACGCCGGCTCCCAGTTCCTGAGCTTGGCCTCGACCCCCACGTGCTGGAGCGGCGGTTGGACGTCGAAGGACACGATGTCGGTGGCGTAGACCCCCCGCAGGCGCTCGGAGTCCTTGCCCTGAATACCTTCGACGAGCTCGTGCACGAGCCGGCGGATGCTGGCCTCATCTGTTCCGTGCTGCGTGGTCATCGCCACCCGTCCCTTCGCTCTTGGTTGAGCCCTCGGTGCCGCGAACTTGACCATATGACTGGAGAGTTATCGTGTCTAAGATGAATATCGCTATGGCGTTATGCATCGGGGGGCATGATGGAGCTGAACTCACTCAGGCAGTTCCTGGTGGTGGCACGGCTGGAGCACCTCAGTCGGGCTGCTGACGAGCTGCACGTCGCTCAACCGTCGTTGAGCCGGACCATCGCGAGACTGGAGCGCGAACTGGGCGTGCCGCTGTTCGATCGTGGTGGCCGGCTCCGGCTCAACGACAGCGGCAGAGTCTTCCGGGACCACGTGGAACGCGCCCTGGGTGAACTCGACGCGGGGCGGCGCGCCGTTGCCGAGGCCACCGGCGAGGGTCTGGGCACGGTGAGGCTGGCATCGGAAACCTTCCTCACCCTCACCGGTCCGCTGGCCCTGTACAAGCGCGCCCATCCCGCCGTCGAGATCGAGCTCCACTGGTCGCCGCCCGAGGACATGGCACGCCGCCTGCGCGCCCAGGAGGTCGATCTGTGCGTCGCCTCCCAACCGATCCAAGCCGAGGGCCTGGACAGCGTGCACCTCTTCGAGGAAGCGGTGGGGGTGGGCACCCCACTCGATCATCCGCTCGCCGGCCGGACGTCCGTGACCATCGACGAACTCGCCGACCAGCCTTTCGTCACGGCCCGCGAGGGACACTGGCTACGCCGGCTGCTCGACCGGCTCTTCGCCGCGCGCGCCCTCACCCCGAAGATCGTCTGCGAGAGCGACGAGCACAGCGCCATCGCCGATCTGATCAGCGCGGGACTTGGCATCGGCCTCGCGCCCGCCTTCGCCCGCCGCAGCGTCACACAGGCCCCCGTCGCCTGGATCCCCATCGACAGCCCTGACTGCCGCCGCACGGTCACCCTCTACTGGGGCGCCGGCAGCCACCTGTCCACGGCCGCCCGACTCATGCGCACCACGATCACCAACTGGGACTGGTCCACCGCGCAACCCAAAGCCGAACGCTGACGGTCTGCTGGGCCGGCAGGGGACGCCAGGCCTCGAGGCGCCGCGCCCCCTCAAGAGCCCCAGTGCGCCGCTCCATGGCCAACGTGAGATGTGCGTTGAGGACCGCGGCCGAGGCGGGCAAGGTGGACACTGGCACTCGGTATATGAGCGGCCCCGGCTACTGCTGTGGGAAGGTCATGCCGGCGAGGAGCTTTTGCAGGACGTGGTCGCTGTCGGCTGAGGCGGTGGCGGGGGCGTACTCCGTGACCCCCATGCCGGCGACGTTGAAGCGTCTGGTCAGGGCGTGCAGGGCGGCGCGCAGCTGCTCGGGGTGCAGACCCTCACGTTCCGGGCAGGCTGGTGAAGTGTTCAGGGTCCAGCACGTCCAGGTCCAGGTGGATGTAGACGTGCGTGGCTCCCGTTTCTGTCACCGCGGAAATCAGTTGTCCCGGTTGACGAAGTGCCTGAACGGGCAGGGCCCGGATCCCTTCGGACTCGATGAAGTCCAGTTCGGCGGGATCGAGGGCACGAGCACCCGCGAGCACGATCTGCCGGGGTGAAAGGCGCTCCTCCGGCCGCGGCAGCAGTGGTGGAGGCCCCTGGCCGAGCAGGGTGCGCAGCACCATTCCGTGGAAGCCTCCCGAGGGAGAGGTGTCGGGAGTGTTCAGGTCCGCGTGGGCGTCGAACCAGATGACTGCCAGGCGTCGCCATGGCGGGCCACGGCGCGGGCGACAGGCGCGAGCTCGATGCCGCAGTCGCCGCCCACAGCGAGCACGATGTCATCGCCGTTCCGCTCCAACGCGGCCCTGGTTGCCGCCAGCGAGCGCGTCAGCACATCGAGGTGGCGTACACCGTCCTGGTGCTGGCCCGGGAGGGGGCCGGTTTCGACGACTGTGCGTCGAGCTGCTGGGAGCAGCGCGCCCAGTGTTTGTCGAGGGTGCCGGCCTCGGGCTCTTCGGGGTAGAGCTCTGTGTCGCCGAACCTCACGGTGACGTTGCCCGGTGCGATGTCGGTGTCGTCGGTGTTCTTGCCGATGGCCATCAGCACTCGATGCCAGTTGGGGTCGGCGCCGTGGACGGCGGTCTTGACCAGCGGGGAGTTCACTACGCTCTTGGCGACGCGTTGGGCCTGTCCGTAGTCGCGGGCCTGGGCGACGGTGACGCGCAGGAGCTTGGTGGCGCCTTCGCCGTCACTGGCCAGCTGCCGGGCGAGATCCAGGCGCAGATCGGCGAGGGTTTCCGTGAACTCCGCCGGATCGACCGGTCCTGCGGCGCCGTTGGCGATGACCGCGACCGTGTCGGAGGTGGAGGTGTCGGTGTCGACAGTCAGGCAGTTGAACGTGCGATTCACCGCTGCACGCAATGATCTGTCCAGTTCGGTAGGGGACAGGTCCGCATCGGTGAACACGTCGGCCAGCATGGTGGCCGTATTGGGCTCCAGCATGCCTACGCCCTTGGCCACGCCCACCATGCGGGCGTGGCCGACGGTCCGTACGGCTGTCTTCGGGCGCGTGCCGGTCGTCATCATCGCGCGGGCCACATCAAGCGGTCCGGCTGTGAACGCGGCGAGGCCGCGCCAGGCGGTCTCATCGAAGTGTGCACGGATCGCGTCCATCGGCAGCGGGCGTCCGATGACCCCGGTGGAGCCGATCAGCACCTCGTCCACGGGGATGCCCAGAATCCCCGCGACGCGGCGGATCACCTCAGCGGCGTTCTCCTCACCCCGGCGCCCGGTGGCCACGTTCGCGTTCTGCGCCAGAGTCGTCACGGCACGCAGATTCTGTCCCGAGGCATGGGCACGACCGAGGACGACGGCCGGACCCGCGAAGCGGCTCTGCGTGAACATCGCGGCCCGGTGGCAGGCCGGCACTGCCGGTGACCAAGTCCACCACCACGCACCACTTCCGGGTGCTGCGCGAGAGCGGGGTCATCCGACAGATCTACCGGGGCACGGCCAAGATGAACGGCCTGCGCCGCGACGACCTAGACGGCCTCTTCCCGGGACTGCTGGACAGTCTCCTCGCCGCCGCGGACCGGCAGTCCGTCCGCCTCGGCGGCGGCGCCTGAACCCGCCTTCCCCGGAAGGTGGTTGAAGAGCAGGTTCAGTGCGATCGCGGACACGCAGCCCGCGCTGATCCCGCTGTTCATCACCGTCTGGAACCAGTCCGGGAACTTCGCGTAGACCGTCGGCACCCCCACCGGCAGCAAGCCGACCGCCACCGACACGGCCACCACGGTCAGATGGTGGTTGCCCCGGGAGTCGACCCGGGCCAGCGTCCGCAGCCCGCTCGCTGCGACCGTGCCGAACATGACCAGTCCGGCACCGCCCAGCACCGGCGCCGGGATCGCCGCGACCACCGCACCCAGCTTGGGCAGCAGACCGAGCAGCACCAGGATCCCGCCGGCCGCCGCCACCACCCAGCGGCTGCGCACCCGGGTCATCCCGACCAGGCCCACGTTCTGCGCGTACGCCGTGTACGGGAAGGTGTTGAACACCCCGCCCAGCACCGTCGACAGCCCGTCCGCCCGCAGCCCGTCGGCGAGCGAGCGTGACGCGACCTTCCGTCCGGTCAGCTCGCCCACCGCGATCAGGTCACCGGTGGTCTCGGTCATCGTGACCAGAGCCACCACCAGCATCGACACGATCGCGGACGCCTTGAACCGCGGCACCCCGAAGTGGAACGGCGTGCTGATGCCCACCCAGTCGGCGCCGGAGACCCCGCTGAAGTCGGTGAAGCCGAACGGCACCGCGACCGCCAGACCCACCGCGATGCCGATCAGGACGGCGATCCGGCCGAGGGCGGCGGGCGCGAACCGCTGCACGGCCAGCACCACCGCCAGCACGAAGGCCGCCAGCGCCAGGTTCTTCGGCTCGCCGAAGTCCTTCGCGCCGGCGCCGCCCGCCGCCCAGTTGCCCGCGACCGGCAGCAGCGAGACCCCGATGATCAGGATCACCGTGCCGGTCACCAGCGGCGGGAAGAAGCGCAACAGCCTGCCGAAGACCGGCGCGAGCAGCATGATCGCCAGACCCGCGACGATCACCGCGCCGTAGATCGCGGGCAGTCCGCCGCCCCTCGTCCCGATGAGCACCATGGGCGACACCGCCGCGAACGTACAGCCCTGCATGATCGGCAGCCGGACGCCGAACCGCCAGAAGCCGACGCACTGGATCAGCGTGGCGATTCCGCACACCAGCAGGTCGGCGGTGATCAGATACGCCAGGTCGGCGGGCGAGAGCTTCATGGCGCCGCCCACGATCAGCGGTACGGCGACCGCACCCGCGTACATCGCGAGCACGTGCTGCAGCCCGAAGGCCGCCAACTGCCGTGCCGGTGGTATCTCGTCGACGGGGTGGACGTCTGCGGTGGTGGTGGCCATGGGGACTCCAGCAGGACGCGAGCGGGGAACGATATCCGGACAGGACGAGACCGTAAGCTGCTTGAACAGTTTGTTGATTTCCGGTCCGTTGCCGCCGTGTGTCATGCCCGCCCGGCCGGTCCGGAATCCCCGGCCGTCCCGCCTAGGCCGACCGGGCCGCGGTGAGCAGCGCGTCCCAGTCGGCCAGCTTGACCACGCCCCGCCCGAGCCGCGCGCCCAGCTCGGCCTCGGCCCGCTCGATCGCCAGCCACCCCGCCCACGTCACGGGTTCGAGCCCGGCCGTCCGCAGCGCGGGCACCGGGTCCCCGGGCACCTGCCGGCGCCGCAGCGCCGGAGCGTCCGCGAGCAGGGAGGTCACCGTCTCCTTGGCGCAGGGCCGGTTGGTGCCGATGACACCCGTCGGACCGCGCTTGATCCACCCGGCGACGTACTCACCGGGGGAGGGGACACCCTCGCGTACGACACGCCCTGCCGCGTTCGGCACCGTACCGCTCGGCGCGTCGAACGGCAGCCCGTCCAGCGGCACTCCGCGATAGCCCACCGAGCGCAGCACCAGCTGGGCCGGCACGTCCGTGAACCGGCCCGTGCCCGTCACCCCGCCGCGCCCGTCCGGCGCCGTCCGCTCGAAGCGCACCGCGCCCACCCGGCCGGCGGCGTCCGCGAGCACTTCCACGGGCCGCAGGAAGAACCGCAGGCCGATGCGCCGGGCGGCATCGGCCGAGGACCGGGCGGCCCAGCCCCGCAGCACCTCCAGATTGCGCCGCTGTACGGCGGGCAGAGCGGCGGGGTCGGCTGCATCCAGCGCCAAGTCGGCCGGATCGACGGTGACTTCGGTGCCGGGCAGCGCGCCCAGCTCGCGCAGCTCCTTGGTGGTGAAGCGGGCCTGAGAGGGGCCGCGCCGGCCCATCATGTGCACCTCGGTGATCCCGCTCGCCGCCAGCGTGTCCAGCGCCCCCTGCGGCATGTCCGTCGGGCGCAGCTCCGCCGCACCCCGGACCAGCATCCGCGTGACGTCCACCGCCACATTGCCCACGCCGATGACGACGGCCGACCGCACCCCGCGCAGAAAGCCCGCGTCGGCCGCGTCCGGATGCGCGCTGTACCAGGCCACGAAGTCGGTCGCCGACCAGCTGCCCGGCAACTCCTCGCCCGGAATCCCCAGCCGGCGGTCGGTGGCGGCGCCCACGCAGTACACCACCGCGTGGTACAGCTCCCGCAGCCGCTCCACGGGCAGCCCGCCGGGGCCGCCCACCCGGATCCCGCCGAGGAACCGCACCCGCTCGTGCTCCAGCACCGTCCGCAGGCTGCCCTGCAGCGACTTGATCTTCTCGTGGTCCGGGGCGACGCCGTACCGGACCAGGCCGTACGGACACGGCAGCCGGTCCAGCACGTCCACGCACACCTCGGGATCCTGCTGAACCAGGGTCTGGGCGGTGTAACACCCGCTCGGCCCCGAACCGACGACGGCGACACGCAGCACAGCGGTACTCCTCGGACGACGGAGGTGACGAAGGAGGGGTGTGCGGACGGCTCCAGCATGGCACCTCAAGGCGCCCGGCGTCAGGGGCCGGCGGGGTGACTGCGACGCGTGTCCGGTCGAACGGAATGTGATCGCGCGAGTACGTTGCGTGTGTGCTCGAAGCATCCTTTCTTCACCTTTCCGACCGGAACGCGGAGGACGGCGCGGTGTCCGTGTGGCCCGCGTGGGAGGTGCGGGAGCAGGGCGACGCCACGACCTGGTTCTACGTACGGCTGGCCTTTCCGGACGGCGCGCGCGTCGACGCCCTGGCGGTCATGCGCGAGGGACGCGTGTCCATCGAGGACGTCACCGCCGAGCCGGCCCTGTCCCTCGCCGACCTGACGGCGCTCGCGGACTGGATCGAGGCCCCGCTGTTCGAGGCGTGCGGGGTGGCCGCGGAGCAGCCGTACGAGGGGGAGGGCGACAGCCTGCCGGCGGAGGGGGAACCGGAGGCCGGCGACGGGGACGGGGGCGGCGAGGAATCGTGCGATGCAGAGCAACGTGACGACGTGGGTGACGAGGATGTGGGCGAGGAGGAGGGCGGCGCGTTCTGCGCGGGCCCGCGGCGCGCCCGGCCGGTCTGGCCACGCGGCATCGAGGGCCGCCGGCTGGTCGCGCAGGAGTACCGCGCCGCACAGGAGGGGGGCGCCGACCCGGTGCTCGCCGTGATGAACGCGACCGGACACAGCCGCCGCCGCGCCCTCAGACTGATCGCCCAGGCACGGGACGCCGGATTCCTGACCCCGCGTCACGCCCGCCGCGACTGAGGCGAGTCGCCGCCGTGACGGCTCACGCGCCCGTCAGGGACTGCACGGGCGCTCCTCCGTCGCGAAGAACCGGGACAGATCCCGCTCCCGCTCCTCCTTGCCCCGCTCACTCTCCGGTGGCACCCCCGACTCCCAGTCGAGCCCGTACCGCCGGAACAGCTCGGCCCGCAGCACCGGAACGGGCATCGGCACCCCCGGGATCAGTGCCGCGTACACGGCCCCCATCAACAGGGCCCGCAGCATCGGATAGTCGGCGGCGACGTCCTGGGAGCCGTACTGGGCGACGGTGTCGGTGAGCAGCTCCGCCAGCCGGCGCTGCTCCGGGCACGCCACGAACCCCTCGGCCTGGAGCAGGCCCGCCATGTGCTGGCGCATCAGCACCGGCCGGTCGCGGGCCAGGCCCAGGATCGCGTCGATGGCCCGGGCGAGGCGCTCCCGGCCGTCCTCGGTGTGCGGTTCCCGCTCCAGCGCCTCCTCCAGCGTGCGGTGCATCAGCCGGTGCACGGCGGACTGCACCAGCTGGCGCTTGCCCGGGAAGTAGTACGACACCAGACCACGGGCGGAACCGGCCCGGTCCGCGATGTCGCCCAGCGTGGTGGCCTCGAAGCCGTGCTCGTCGACCAGTTCCACGGCGGCCTGCAACAGCCGCTCCCGGGAACGCCGCCGCAACTCTTCATTGACCGAGGCGCTGCGCGGGGACATCCTGTAACTCCTGCGTTGACTGGCTGCCAGCCAACTATACTCACCGCAGTGGGCACCGCCCTGCGCGGGGCCCGGTCCAGGGCTGCCGTCCGTCTGGGGCGACGCGGGGGATCGTCTCAGACGGACGGCGTGCGAGCGAGGGGGTGCCGGCGCCGCGCCAGTGGGCGGCGGCGAAGGCCTCAGCCGACGAGATCCAGCACGGGCAGCAGCGCGTCGGGCCGGTCCGTCACCGGCAGGTGGTCGACGAAGTGCACCCGGCAGCCGAGCGCGGCCGCGCCACCGTCGGCCTCCTTGCTGTCGCCCACCATCAGCACCTGCCGCGGATCGGCACCCAGCGCCGCACAGGCGACCGAGAACAGCCGCGGGTCCGGCTTCTGCACGCCGTGCTCGTACGACAGGACGTACGCGTCCACATACCGGTCGAGCCCGTGCTCGCGGAACACCGGGCGCAGATCCCAGCCGATGTTGCTGACCACGCCCACGCCGATCCCCCGCTCGTGCAATGTGCGCAGCACCTCGGCGGCGTCCGGGTACGGGGCCCAGGCGGCCGGCTCCTTGTGCCGTTCGTACAGCGCGTCGTGCAGCCCGGGGTCGGGCAGCGTCACCTGCCGGGACAGGCTCGTGTAGGCGGCCCGGTGCAGTTCCGCGCTCTCGTCCCGCACCGCCCAGACCCCGGCCAGGTCCGCCGGCAGCTCCACCGGATTCGCCCCGCCCGGCAGCGCACCGGCCGCCTCCAACGCCCTTGCGGAGGCCCTCAGTTCCGGTTCCGGCAGGGTGTGCCCCGTCTCGGCCAGCACGGCGCGCAGCCAGGACTCGGTGGACTCGACGCGGAAGAGCGTCCCGGAGAAGTCGAACAACACGGCAGTCATGCGCCCGACCCTATCCGTGCCGGTGGCGGGCGATGTCGATGTGACCGGGCCGCGGCCACGCCCATACGCAGCGCTCCCGGGTGCAGACCGACTGGTTCCGGGACCCACTGACAAGGGCGGTCATGGCGTGATCGGACGGGAAGGTCGCGCCACGAGGGCTCTCAGCAGCGCGCGGCACACGCCGAGGTGCCCGCCGTGCGGCGCTCGGGCCGAAGATCGACGGACGTCCGCTGCCGGTCGACCGTCGACGGCCGTCAGCCCAGTGCCCGCAAGCCCGGAACCAGGGCCACCAGTACCGGGACCACCGGCACCAGCGCCGCCACCGCCGTCAGGCGCAGTCGGCGCAGCGCGGGGAGCCGGTCCGGGGGAGTGAGCAACCGGTGCACGCGCTGCGGCACATGGGCCTGCGGAGTGGGACAGGGCCCGAACACGCCCCGCTCCTCGTTGAGTTGCACCAGTGCCAGCGCGGTCGTCAGCCGGCCGAAGCGCCGGGAGGCCATGTCGTCGGCGGCCAGCTCGACCAGCCGGTGCATCTCGTCGCGGAAGGCGGCGAACACCGGCACCTGCGGGAACCCGCCCGCCAGCGCCGCCGAGCAGTGCAGCAGCCAGTCGTGCCGGGCCTGCGCGTGGCCCAGCTCATGGGCGAGCAGCGCGTCCAGTTGACGGCCTTTCAGGCGGCGCAGCGCCGCCGTCGAGATGACCAGGCGGGGTGCGGCACCGGGCAGCCACCAGGCGTCGGGACGCTCGCCCTCCAGCACCACCAGGGGGCCGCTCGCCGGATCCTCGCCCGGCAACAGCGGGGCGCGCACCAGGAGTTCGGCGCGCCGCGCGCGCCGCCCGGCCCGGGTCCGTACGACCTCGCGCACCAGCATCGCCAGGCTCCACAGGCCACCGGAGGCGAGCACAACGGCGGTGGCCGCCGCCCACGGACCGGCCGTACCGAGGGCGTAGGCGTCCACGACCGCGCGCGGAGCCCGGGCGAACAACTGCCCGCGCACCTGCTGCCAGGCCGCCGAGGCGCTGAGCGTCATCGACAGCACGCAGCACAGCAGGACGGCCGCCACGACGCACTGCCACACCCAGAGGGCGACGACCGGTTCGCGGTCCGGCCAGTCGGCCCGGGCCAGCAGCCGCGGGGCGACGACGGCGGTCAGGGCGCCGAGCAGCAGCAGGGTCACGGGGACCATCATGGTCAGCACCCTATGAGCGCGAGATCGCTCACGGGTACGGTCCGCGGCGCCGAAGTGACGCAGACAACGCGCCCCCGAAGACCCCGCTCACAGGGTCAGCAGCATGGCCACCATGCCGATCCCCATCGACAGCCGGCAGGCCCGCGCCAGCTCCGGCCGGTCGCCCCAGCCGACCGGGCTGCCGGCCCCGGCCACCGCGACGGCGGCGGCGGGTGCCAGGCGGGCGCCGGCCAGCAGCACGTAACCCGCGAAGTACAGCAGCAGCAAGCCCGTCAGCAGGGGCACGCCCGAGCCGCCGTGTGCGTGGTGGGCGCCGGGCGGGACCGTGGCCATGGCCAGCGACATGTAGACCATCGCGGACGTGCCCACCAGATGGTGCAGGTGACACGGGGCGGCGCGCGCGCCCCACAGCGCCCGCAGTGCCGCCGCGCCGAACACGGCCGCGTAGACCGGCCACGCCCATCGCGGCGGCGCGAACACCGCCGCCGGTACGGCCATCACGGCCATGCCGAAGCCCATCAGCGCCTCGCCGCCCGCGGACCGGCGCTGCTCCTCGACACGGCTGCGCATCCGCAGCAGGCAGTAGGCCCCGGTCGCCGCGCACAGGGCGACCAGCAGCCACGCCGCCGGTACCGGTCCGTGCACGCGCACCTCCCCGTTCGACGGTCGGTCGAGGGATGCGATGCCCACGCCACGCGGAGCGCACGCGAGCGCAAGGGGGTACACGGGGAGCATTCGGCGGAGCACGGGGTCACCGCAGGCGCGGTGTGCCGGAATTTTACGAGTAAAACACATGCTAAATTGATGGTATGAGCAGTGCGACCCGCCACCGACTTCCCCTCGCCGGTGTGCTCCGCCTCGGGCGGCCCTCCGACATCTGGTTCAAGCCCGCGCTGAGCGTGGTCGCCGCGGTCGCGCCGCCCAACCTGATCCTGCTGGCGCTCGGCCGCCTCGACCTGGCGATGTACACGATGGCCGGTTCGTTGTGCGCGCTCTACGGCCACAACCGGCCCTACGCCGCCCGTGCCCGCGTCCTGGCCTGGGTGGTGCTCGGCATGACCGGCGGCCTCGCGGTCGCCCTGCTCGCCGCGTCGCTCACGGCCGATGCCGTCGTCCTGGTCACCGTGGGCGCCGTCATGGCCGCCGTCCAGAAGGCCGTGAGCGACGCCACCCGGCTCGGACCGCCCGGGAACGTGGTCCTGACCTTCATCAGCTCCGCCTCGCTGTTCGCGCCGCAGACCCTCGGCCAGGTGCCCGGACATGTCGGTCTGGCCCTGGCGGCCGGCGTCTGGGCCTGGCTGGTGGGCATGGCGCCCGGGCTGCTCCGCCCGCACGGCCCCGAGCGCCGCGCCACCGCCCAGGCCCTGAACGCGGCCGCCGCCTACGCCGACACGCGTGGCACCGCCGACGGGCACGCCCGGGCCCGTGCCGCGAGCGCCGCCGCGATCCACGCCGCCTGGCAGTCACTCCTCGCCCCCGGCACCCGCCCCGACCTCACCCGGCGAGCCCTGGAACGGCTTGTCGTCCGCGCCGAGGTCGCCCTCGCCGCCCCCGCCGACACCGACCCCGCCCGCCTGCGTGCCTGGGCCCGCGAGCTGCGCGGCACCGGGCGGATACCGCGCGTGGAGTCCCCGCGCGAGTCCGCCGACGAACTCCTCGGCCTCGACGCCGAACTCGCCCTCGCACCAAGGCCGTTGCGGCAGCGCCTGGCCCCCCTCGCCCCGATCGCCGCGCGCACCGCGATCGGCTGTGCCCTCGCCGGATACGCCTCCCTCGCCCTTGGGGTGGGCCGTCCCTACTGGGCGCTGGTCACCGCCGCCTCCCTCTACCAGGCCAACGTCACCCTCACCTGGAGCCGCGGCGTCCAACGGGTCGTCGGCAACGTCGTCGGCGTCCTCGTGTTCGCCGTCATCGCCCCGCTCGCTCATCTCCACCCCGCCGCGCTGGTGCTGAGCTGCCTCGCCTTCAACTTCGGCGCCGAGGCGCTGATCGCGCGCAACTACTGGCTCGGCACCGTCTGCGTCACCCCGATGGCGCTGCTCATCACCGAGTTCGCCCGCGCCCAGAACCCGGCCGAGCTGATCACCGAGCGGGTCGTGGACACCCTGGTCGGCGCGCTGGTCGGCTTCGCCGCGGCCGTCGCCGTCACCAACCGGCGCGCGGGAGACCGCCTCGAACACGCGCTGACCACGGCGGAACGCGCCCGCGAGAACACCGCCCGGCTGCTGGCCGAGCCGCACCCGGTACCCCGCGCCATGGAGTCGGCCCGCCGCGGCCTCGCCGCCGCCCTCGCCGACCTGCGCGCCACGGCCGACGCCGCGTCCGGCGAGTGGTGGCAACGTGACCTGCCCGAGGAGCGGGTCGTGCTCGCCGAGCAGTCCGGACACCGTACGCTCGCGGCGACGGTGCGACGCCAGGGGTTCGTACCGCACAGCCGGCACCAGCACCAGGATCCGGTCCAGGACCCGAGCAGGACGGAGGACATACGGCCATGACGGCGACGAACGGCGGACCCACGTCGGCGGACGGCACGGCCGACGCGGCCCGGACGGGCGGCCACCGGCCCGCCGACGCGGAACCGGCGGACGGCCGTCGTCCCGCCGGCGCACGCCCGGGGAGCAGCGACGACATGGCCGCCACCGGTGGGGCGGGCGCCGCTCGCCACGACACCGTCGCCGCCGTCGTCCGGCAGTGGCGGGCCGTTCACCCCGAGCTGGACACCGGGCCCATGGAAGTCATCGGCCGGATCAACCGGTGTGCCGCGCTGCTGCAGCAGGCCGAGGACGCGCCGCTGCGCCGGGCCGGGCTCAGCCGTCCGGAGTTCGACCTGCTGGGCGCGCTGCGCCGTACCGGACACGAGCTGACCCCCGGGGAGCTGGCCCGGGAGACCTTCTCCTCCGGGGCCGCCGTCACCAAGCGGCTGAAGCAGCTCACCGAACGCGGACTGGTCGAGCGGCGCGGCGACCCCCGGGACCGCCGCGTCGCCCACCTCCGCCTCACCGACGCGGGCCGCGACCTGGTCGACGGCATCCTCCCTGAGCAACTCGCCTATGAAACAGCCGTGTTGAGCGTGCTGGCTCCCGACGGTCAGGGCGAACTCGCCGGTCTGCTGGCCGAGTTGCTCGGTCGCCTGGAGGGGCGGATGGGGGCGCTGAGGGCGTAGCGAAGGGGACGGCATGCGAAGGCCGGCGCAGCGCCTCAGCCCTCCTCGCCGGCCAGGTGCACTCCGAACGCCGCGCCCTGCGGATCGCGCAGCACCGCGATGCGCGGGCCGTCGGGAACCGACACGGGTGCCAGGACAACGGTCCCGCCCGCCCGCTGCGCGACCTCGGCCGTCGCGTCCACGTCGTCCACCGCGAAGTACGGCATCCAGTGCGGCGGCACCTCGGGCGGGAACCGGTCGCCCATGTCGGCCATGCCGCCGAAGTCCTCGCCGTCGATGCCCCACTGCGTGTACCAGTCCGAGGCGTTGACGCTCCAGCCGAACACCGTGGTGTAGAAGTCCCGGGCCCGCTCGGTGTGCCGGGTCGCCAGTTCCACCCAGCCGAGGGTGCCGGGCGCGTTGAACAGTCCGGCGCCGGGGAAGGACCGCGCCTGCCACAGCTGGAAGACCGCGCCGGTCGGGTCGAGGGCCACCGCGAACCGGCCAATGTCGAACACGTCCATCGGGCCGAGGACCACCGTCCCGCCGGCCTCCTCCACGCGCCGTACCGCCGCGTCCGCGTCGGTCACGGCGAAGGAGACGTTCCACGCCACCGGCTGGGACTCCTGGTACAGCGGGGTGAGCGCGGCGACCGCCGCGTCCCCCAGGTGCGCCACCGTGTACCCGCCCGCCTCCTGCCGCGGGTCGGTCTCGGGCCGCCAGCCGAACAGCTCGGTGTAGAACCGTTTGGCGCCCTCCAGATCGCTGGTCCCGAGCTCGGTCCAGCACGGTCCGCCGGTCACCGGCCTGTCGAACTTCATGAGGGCTCCTTCCGGCCACGCAGCACAGAGCTCTCCCGGCACGCTAACCCCGCCTTCCCGCCCCGGCCATCCGGGACGGTCCCGGGGCCGGGCGGGGGAGTCGCCTGCCCGCCCGGAGCGGGCTGCGGGAGGGTTCGGCCCGCGTGGACGCCGCTGCCGCCACCCACGTCCGGGATCCGCGCCGGAGCGGGCGGCAGGAGCTTGCGCAGGACGTCCTGGGTACGCCAGAACTCCAGCCGTCCGGCACCGGTGCGCAGCCGGGCGTCCTCCTGGTCGCGCCGCGCGGTGGAACTCCTCGGCCCGGTCCCCCCGGCACGTCGAGCGGGCGGCCCGGCTGCCCGGTGTGCGGGCACGGCACGGGGACGCCCGCGCCCTCGACGCGCCGGACGCGTCCGTGGACGTCGTGCTGCTCCTCGGCCCGATCCTGCCCGAGCGCCCGGACCGAGTACGGGCCCTGGCCGAGGCGCGCCGGGTGCTGCGGCCCGGAGGCCTCGTGGTCGCCGCCACGATCAACCGGTTCGCGGGGCTGCACGACACCCTCGCCAAGGGCGTGTGCTTCGACGCCGGACGCAGCCGTCCGTCCCCGGCGCTGTTCACCGCGGCCTACTTCCACGCGCCGGAGGACGTCCCCACCGAGGTCACGGACCCCGGTCTGACGCCGCAGGGGCAGTACGGCCTCGAAGGCGCGGCCTGGCTGATGCACCGGCCCCGTAGACGGATCCGGACACCAGGTGTACGCGGTCATGACTTTGGTGGCAGTCGGCCGATCGGAGGCCGGCCTGCGAGTGCGGTGTGTCGGCGTCGAGTCCTAGATACCCGGCCGGTAGCGCATCGGATGGTCCTCCGGGACCTCCACCAGCGCGATGCGGATGCCGTCGGGGTCGGCGACCCACATCTCGACCAGGCCCCACGGCTCCTTCACCGGCGGCCGGACGACGTCGACGCCCCTGTCCTTCAGCTCCTCGTGCGCGGCCGTCACGTCGTCGACCTGCAACCAGAGCCGGACGGCGGGCGAGGGCGGCGCCTCGGACCTCCCGGAGACCTCCAGGAAGCCACCGCCGAGGAAGTAGACCGTGCCGCGCTCGGGCCCCGTACCGAACTCGCGGTAGACGGACAGCCCCAGCTGCTCGCCGTAGAAGGTCCGGGAGCGCTCGGGGTCGGTGGGGGTGAGCAGGGTCCGACTGCTGAGTACGTGCACCATGCAGGCGGAGCCTACTGGCAGCGTTACCCTCGACCCTGGCTGAGCCACGCCCGAGATCGGAGACCGTTTCATGGAGACCCCCGCCGCCGGCCCCACCTTCCGCGACGCCACCGACGCCGACGTCGACGCGCTGGTCGCGCTGATCGAGTCGGCCTACCGCGGGGACTCCAGCCGGGCCGGGTGGACCACCGAGGCGGACCTCCTCCAGGGCCGGCGGACGGACCCGGAGGGCGTGCTGGAGGTGATCAAGTCGCCCGACAGCCGACTGCTGGCGGTGGAGCAGGACGGCCGGATCGTCGCCTGCTGCCAGCTGGAACACCACGGCGACCACGCCTACTTCGGGATGTTCGCCGTCAGCCCCACGCTGCAGGGCGCGGGCCTCGGCAAGACGGTCATGGCGGAGGCCGAACGCCAGGTCCGCGAGGCCTGGGGCGTCACCGAGATGCACATGACGGTGATCTCCGTACGGGACGACCTGATCGCCTGGTACGAGCGCCGCGGCTATCGCCGTACGGGAAAGATGTCGCCCTTCCCGTACGGCGACGAGCGCTTCGGCATCCCGCAGCGCGACGACCTGCAGTTCGAGTTGCTGGTCAAGAAGCTCGGGTGACCGTCAGGCCGTGAAGCGCCCCGTGCGCTTGATCTGCGGGAAGTCGGTCGTCGCGCCGTCCAGCTCCAGCGCGCGGACCAGCCGCAGATGATCCTGGGTGTTGACGACCCAGCCGATGATCCGCAGTCCGGACGCGCGCGCGTGCTCGACCACCTCCAGGGTCAGCCGGCGGATGTTGAGACAGACGGTCGCCGCGCCCACGGCGACCGCGCGCTCCACCACGTCCGTGCCGATGGGGGTCCCCCCGCTCGAGCCTGTTCGAAAGTGGGGGAGGCTCGCGATCAGGGCCGTGCGCACGCCCGGCACCAGGCGGGCGATCTCGGCGAGCGCGTCGTCGTGGAACGAGGACACCTCCACGCGCCCGACCAGATCGCGCTCGTGCATCACGACGGCCAGGGCCCGGGCCGCCGCCACGTCCTTGATCTCGGCCTGCAGCGGCGTGCGCACCGCCGCCAGCACCTCCTCGAACACCGGCACCCGCTCTCCGTGGCCCGCGTCCAGGGCGCGCAGCTCGGCCAGGGTCTTGTCGGCGATCGGCCCGGTGCCGTCGGTCGTGCGGTCGACCTCCTCGTCGTGCATGACGACGAGGGCGCCGTCCTTGCTCAGCTGCAGATCGAGTTCGATCAGATCGAGGCCGGCGTCCTGCGCGGCGACGAAGGAACGAAGGGTGTTCTCGGGCTCGACCCCCATGACCCCGCGGTGACCGATGGTAAGGAAGTTCAAGGTTCGACTCCGTTCCGTCGACGGCGGCTCGGCGCGCGCGGAACGGGCGGACTCCGTCGTCCGCGCGGGCAGAGTCGCAGCCTAACGGCCGGGCCCCGTGATGAACCCGCACGTGCACGAGGCATACGGGTGCGTGGCGGCCGTCGGCTGGCCGGTATCCGCCCCTGTCGTCACCCTCGCGTGGGCGAGTCCCCGCACCCTTGACCGCTCGGCGGCACACCGTGCAAAAGTTGGGCTCCCACGACGGAAGTGAGCGCCGTCACGGTTTACCGCAGGAAAAATGTCGGCGACCAAGGGAGTAGGCAGAAAAATTTCCCGAGCTGCCTCTTGCTGGCTGAAACGGGGTATGCATACGGTGTCCCTACGTGAGCTTCTCCCGTGGAGGATGGGACATGACGGAAATTCTTGTGCAGGCGGGTGCGGAGGGACGTATTCCTTCGTCGACCAGGGTGGTTGAGCACCCGGCCTGGCCCGTGCTCAAGGATGCCGTGGAGCAGATCCGGCCATGGCAGTCGAAGGACGGATCGATCGACTTCGAGGCCGAGGGCGCCCCGGCCGGGGCGGACGTCGAGGCCGCCGTACGGCGTGTCGTCGACGCGGTCGAAGAGCTGTCCCCGCTGCTCCCGCACGACGAGGCCTACCACCAGGCCCTCGTGAAGGACCTGCGGCGCTGGGCCGAGGGTGGCTTCCAGGTGCCGGACTTCCTGGACTCCCTGCTGGCCTTCCAGCCCGCTGCGAACCGTGCGGACGGCCTGCAGCACCTGGTCGTCTTCCCGATGTACACCCAGAACGGCAACCTGGACCGCAACCTGGAGGCGGTCGTACTGCGCATGGTCTGGCCGGACTGGCTGGCCGAGCTGGAGCGCACCCGCTACGACAACCCGCTGTTCTGCGGCATCACGTTCGAGGACTTCACCTCCGGCTACGACACGAACTCGGCCGTCCTCTTCCCGGAGACCATCGCCGTCCGCGAGGCGCCGGAACGTTTCTCCTGGGGTGGCATCTTCTGCGACCGCGAGGCCGCCCGCTTCCGCCGGGTCACCGAGGCCGCCGTCGACATCCTCGGCCTGCAGCTGCCCGAGGACATCGCCGCGATGGTCCACGACCAGAAGCGCTGCGAAGAGGCCTTCGTGCTCTGGGACATGGTCCACGACCGCACCCACAGCCACGGCGACCTGCCGTTCGACCCGTTCATGATCAAGCAGCGCCAGCCGTTCTGGATGTACGGCCTGGAGGAGCTGCGCTGCGACCTCACCGCCTTCAAGGAGGCCGTGAAGCTCCAGGCGGACGGCGTCCCGCAGGCCCGTGACGTGCAGTACGCGGTGCTCTTCGACCGCATGTTCCGCTTCCCGGTCACCGGCGACCGCAACCGCAACTACGACGGCCTCGGCGGCCAGCTGCTCTTCGCCTACCTGCACAGGCACGACGTCATCCGCTGGACCGACAACAAGCTCTCCATCGACTGGGAGCGCGCCCCGCAGGTCACCAACGAGCTGTGCGCCGAGATCGAGAAGCTCTACAAGGACGGCATCGACCGCCCGAAGCTGGTGCACTGGTTCGCCGGCTACGAGCTGGTCTCCACGTACCTCGCGCCGCACCCCGGCTCCAAGTGGGCCAAGGGCCCGGACGCCCTGGACCTGACCCAGCCGCCGCGCAAGCTCGTGGACGACGTGCTTCCGGACGAGTTTCCGCTCAGCATGTTCTACGAGGCCCTGTCCAAGAAGCTGAAGAATGTGATCGCCTCCACCAAGGGCATCACGGCGGACAGCGCCGAGCCGGTCGCCGCGTGAGCGACCACCTCATCCAGAACACTGCCTCAGAGGGGAAGAACGTGGGGAACAACGGGTCTCTCAGCGGTGCGGTGATCGCGGTGGCCGGCGCGGGCGGACCCGCCGGACACGCGACGCTGGTCCGGCTCGCCGAGGCCGGCGCGATCGTCGTCGGAGCCGACAACAACCCCGAGCGCCTGGCGGAGGCCGTGGACGCGGCCCGCTACGCGCGCGGCGGTGCCACGGTCACCGGGGAGACGGTCGACCTGCTCGACCTGGACGACACCCGGGCCTGGGCGGACCGCATCGAGAAGGAGCACGGCCGGGTCGACGGTCTGGTCCACCTGGTCGGCGGCTGGCGTGGCAGCGCGACCTTCGCCGAGACCAGCCTCGCGGACTGGGAGCTGCTGGAGAAGCTGCTGATCCGCACCGTCCAGCACACCTCCCTGGCCTTCTACGACGCCCTGCAGCGCAGCGACCGCGGCCGCTATCTGCTGATCAGCGCCGCCGGCGCGTCGAAGCCCACCGCGGGCAACGCGGCGTACTCCGCGGCCAAGGCCGCCGCGGAGGCGTGGACGCTGGCCATGGCCGACGGCTTCCGCAAGGCGGGGGGCGAGGCCGGTCCGCGTTCGGCTGCTGCCATCCTGGTGGTGAAGGCGCTGGTGCACGACGCGATGCGCGCCGAACGCCCCAACGCGAAGTTCGCGGGCTTCACGGACGTCAAGGACCTCGCCAAGGAGATCGAGGGCGTCTGGGGCAAGTCCGCCGCGGAAGTGAACGGAAACCGTCTGTGGCTGACCGAGAAGCCGTGAACCCTCCCAAGACCGACGCGCGTCGCCATCACGACCCCGAGGTCCGCGGTTTCGCCAGTGACAACTACGCCGGGGCGCACCCCGAGGTGCTGGCCGCCCTGGCCCTCGCCAACGGCGGCCATCAGGTGGCGTACGGCGAGGACGAGTACACCGAGAACCTCCAGCGGATCATCCGCAGCCACTTCGGGGCCACCGCGGAGGCCTTCCCGGTCTTCAACGGCACCGGCGCGAACGTGGTCGCGCTCCAGGCGGTCACCGACCGCTGGGGCGCGGTGATCTGCGCCGAGAGCGCCCACATCAACGTGGACGAGGGCGGTGCGCCCGAGCGCATGGGCGGACTGAAGCTGCTCACCGTCCCCACGCCGGACGGCAAGCTCACGCCCGAGCTGATCGACCGGCAGGCGTACGGCTGGGATGACGAGCACCGCGCCATGCCGCAGGTCGTCTCGATCACCCAGAGCACCGAGCTGGGCACCCTCTACACGCCGGACGAGATCCGCGCGATCTGCGAGCACGCCCATGCGCACGGCATGCGGGTGCACCTGGACGGCTCCCGGATAGCCAATGCGGCCGCCTCGCTGAACGTGCCCCTGCGGACGTTCACCAACGCGGTCGGCGTCGACATCCTCTCGCTGGGCGGGACCAAGAACGGCGCCGTCTTCGGCGAGGCGGTCGTGGTCCTCAACCAGGACGCGGTGCGGCAGATGAAGCACCTGCGGAAGATGTCGATGCAGCTGGCCTCCAAGATGCGCTTCGTGTCGGTGCAGCTGGAGGCGCTGCTGGCGAAGGACCTGTGGCTGCGCAACGCCCGGCACGCCAACGAGATGGCCCAGCGGCTCGCCGAGGGCGTGCGCGCGGTGCACGGCGTGGAGATCCTCTACCCGGTGCAGGCCAACGGCGTCTTCGCGCGGCTCCCGCACGACGTGTCCGAGCGCCTGCAGAAGCGGTTCCGCTTCTACTTCTGGGACGAGGCCGCCGGGGTGGTGCGCTGGATGTGCTCCTTCGACACCACCGAGGAGGACGTCGACACCTTCGTGGTGGCGCTCAAGGAGGAGATGGCGCGCTAGACCCCAGCGTAGCAATGCATAGGTATGCGGTCACTCGAAAAGTCATTGACTGTCGGGTGATCGCTTTCCTATGCTCTGCGGGCATGGAGCTGATCCAGAACACCGCTGATCTGTCCGCGTACTTGGCCGCGGACGAGGCCATTGACCATCACCACCCCGTGGTCCGGGAGACGGCCGGAAGGCTGGCCTCCGGGGCTGCCGACTCGTATGCCTATGCGCGGGCCGCCTTTGAATTCGTGCGCGACACCATCCCGCACTCCCAGGACTCCGGCGACCTGCGCGTCACCTGGCGCGCCTCCGACGTGCTCGCCCTGGGCACCGGTATCTGCTACGCCAAGGCCCACGCCCTGGCCGCCCTGCTGCGCGCCGAGGACATCCCGACGGCCCTGTGCTACCAGCGGCTGACCCACGACGAGGGCAGCGGGCACTGCGTGCACGGACTGGTCGCCGTACGCTTCCACGGAGCCTGGCACCGGCAGGACCCACGCGGCAACAAGCCGGGAGTGGACGCCCGGTTCTCCCTGGACGGCGAGCGGCTGGCCTGGATCCCCGACCCCGCGGCCGGTGAGCTGGACTATCCGGTGCTGTACGCCGAACCGCACCCGGCCGTCCTCGGCGCACTGAAGGCGGCCCCGGACCGACCGCAGTTGTGGAAGACACTGCCCGACGCACTCTGAGGGCAGCGAGGCCGGGGGCGGCAGGTCTCGGGAGGAAGTCGCTTCCGCCGGTCCGCAACAGGTAGGTGCCGGCGATTCGCCGGGCGGGCAGGGCGGCGTCGGATCCGGTGGCCGGTGCGCCAGGCTGCGGACGCACAGGGGGCTCGCCTCGCCCGTGGCACCGGCCCTTGCCGCGGGTGCCGTCGCGGTGCCGCTCGCGCTCGGCGCGTGGGACGACCAGGCGCGATAGCGCCTCAGGGGCGCGGGGCTGTGTCCGATGTGCGGCTCCGCCGCGTGGGCGCGACCAGCCCCTCACCGGCGGGCAGCCGAAGGAACCGCTGAAGTCCCCCGAGCCCCGCGGCCAAGGCACCGCAGGTCACCGCGCTTCGGCCGCCCGCAGTTGCTCCATCGTGGGTGCCGTACCCCCCAGGTGGGCGGGCAGCCACCAGGAGTCCTCGGGGCCCTTGGGGCGGCCCGGGTAGGCGCGCTGGGCGGCGTCCAGGAGTTCCTGGACGGCCTCGCGCAGCCGGCGCGTTATGGCGCCCGCGTACTGGTCGCGGGGTGCCTCGACCACCTCGCCGACGCGGATGGTGACGGGCAGGTGGTTGCGCCTGAAGTTGCGGGGCTGGCCCTTCGTCCACAGCCGCTGGGTGCCCCACACGGCCATCGGGATCAGCGGGACGCCCGCGTCCTGAGCGAGCCGGGCCGCACCGGACTTGAAGCTCTTCAGCGTGAACGACTGCGAGATGGTGGCCTCCGGGAAGACCCCGACGACCTCACCGGAGCGCAGCGAGTCCAGCGCGTGCGCGTAGGCCGCCTCGCCCTGATTGCGGTCCACCGGGATGTGCTTCATGCCGCGCATCAGCGGTCCGGAGATCCGGTGGCGGAAGACGGACTCCTTCGCCATGAAGCGCACCAGACGCTTCTGCGGCAGGGCCGCCAGGCCGTTGAACACGAAGTCCAGATAGCTGATGTGATTGCTCACCAGCACGGCGCCGCCCGAGCGCGGGATGTTCTCCGACCCCTGGCAGTCGATCTTCAGGTCCCAGACCTTGAACAACGTCTTGGCGAAACCGATGACGGGACGGTAGACCAGCTCTGCCATGGGCGGGACGGACCCTTTCTGCTCTGCTCGGGAAAGGGGCTCCCGGCGGGAAGTTACGCAGCCGTAGGTTTACGGCGTCTCGCAGATCGTGCCCCAAGAACGGACGGGTAGCCAGTCCTGGTGCCCCGCGGCGGCGAGATCCTCGTCACGTCGGCCTACATCCCACCTCGGATCTTTAGTTCCCCTTTACTCCGCCCGTACGGTGGCCCGCTTCAGAAGCAGGAACATCTCGCACCCCAGGCAGTAGCCGAACGCCGCGTTCAGGAACGCCGCGGCGAGCGCGGCCCCGGTGGCGGCCAGCCCCAGCCACTGCGGTCCCACAGTGAACCCGACGAGCCCGAGCCCCGCGAACACCAGCCCCACGGCCTGCGCGAACCGCGGCGGCTCCGGCGCCTCGAACTCCTTCGGCGGCCCGAGCCGCGGCCGTACGGCCGTACGGAACGCCCAACCGTACGGCGAGCGCTGCACACCGGCGGCCGCGCCCACCGCGAACGCCAGCGTCTGCCAGGCCAGTACCCAGGGGCTCTGCAGGATCAGTGCCAGGGCCAGAACGGCCGTCGTCACGGCCGCACCGAAGCGCGGCCCCCTCACGTCGATGTCCATGAATCCAGCATTCCGCAAGGGAAACTCCGGGGGGAGACGGGAATCTTTGCAGTCTGATGAATGCTTGTGCAGGTGATGACCGGAGTGGTGGTGTGCGTGGCGGTGCTCGTCGTGGCGAGCGCCTTCGGAGTGCTGCACAAGCGGCGGAGCGGGAGAGTGCGGGTGCGCGGGCGGGACGAGGGCAAGCGGCTGGGGGCCGCGGAGTTGGGCGGCGAGCTCGGTGAGCGGGCCACGCTGGTCCAGTTCTCCAGCGCCTTCTGCGCGCCCTGCCGGGCCACCCGGCGGGTCCTCGCCGAGGTCGCGGGGATGGTCCCCGGGGTGGCCCACATGGAGATCGACGCCGAGGCCCGCCTGGACCTCGTACGCGAACTGGACATCCTCAAGACGCCCACCGTGCTGGTGCTCGACGCCGACGGACGGGTCGTACGGCGTGCCACGGGACAGCCCCGCAAGGCCGACGTCATCGCGGCACTGGGTGAGGCCGTGTGAGGGGGCCTCAGGAGAGGGTGCGGTGTCTTCCGCATCCCGGACCATGCTTGACTGGGCGCACCAACTATCGTCAGCCTGACCGTATGCCGACCGAACTCCTTCTCCACGGGCGGGTCCACGTCGACCTCGCCCGCACCGCGAGCGCCATCTGTCCGGGCTGTTGAGCACCGACGCCCCGGCTCGTGACCTCCAGCAGAAGGACAACTCCATGACGGCCTCGCCCGACCTCGGCACCGTTCAGCTCGCCTCGCCCGACCTGTTGCGCTCCACCTTCCGCCGGCACGCCGCCGGTGTGGCCGTGATCACCGCGCGCGGCGCCTCCGGGCCGGTGGGCTTCACCGCCACCTCGCTCACCTCGGTCTCCGCCGAGCCCCCGCTGGTCTCCTTCGGCATCGGCACGGGCGCCTCCAGCTGGCCCGCCATCGCCGAGGCGGAGCACATAGGCGTCCACATACTCGGTGAGCACCAGCGTGAGCTGGCCGCCACCTTCGCCCGCAGCGGCGCCGACCGCTTCGGCGCCCCGACCGCCTGGCGCGAAGGCCCGGAAGGCGTACCGGTGCTCGACGACGTGCTGGCCTGGCTGGTCTGCCGGATCGTCGGCCGGGTTCCCGCCGGTGATCACCGCATCGTGCTGGCCGAGGTGGTCCTGGGCGACCCCACAGGCGCCGGCCGTCCACTCCTCTACCACCAGGGCCGCTTCAACGGTCTGCGGGATTGATCACGCTTCCCGGCCCTGCGAAGCCGTCGAGTTCCGGTTACGCTGCGTTGCGAAGGTCACAGTTCAAAGCGCTTGCTTAGCGGGCATGAACTGGGTGTACTGACGAGTAATATTTCGGTCGGAGCGCGCGGACGCCCCGACCGGGATCGGCCGCTTGAGGCGCCTATGCTGCCTGCAAGAGGCAGCCCGGAAATGACGATGCAGTAGGAGAGCCGGCGTGAGCTTGAGGATCGTTGTCACTGTGAAGTACGTGCCCGACGCCACTGGCGACCGGCACTTCGCCGATGACCTGACCGTCGACCGCGACGACGTGGACGGTCTGCTCTCCGAGCTGGACGAGTACGCGGTCGAGCAGGCCCTCCAGATTGCGGAGAACGCGGACGACGCCGAGGTCACCGTCCTGACGGTGGGCCCCGAGGACGCCAAGGATGCGCTCCGCAAGGCCCTGTCCATGGGTGCCGACAAGGCCATCCACGTCGAGGACGACGACCTGCACGGCACCGACGCCATCGGCACCTCCCTGGTGCTGGCCAAGGCGATCGAGAAGGCCGGCTTCGACCTGGTCGTCTCCGGCATGGCCTCCACCGACGGCACCATGGGCGTCGTACCGGCCCTGGTCGCCGAGCGCCTGGGCGTCCCGCAGGTCACCCTGCTGTCCGAGGTCTCCGTCGAGGACGGCGTGGTCAAGGGCCGCCGTGACGGCGACGCCGCCTCCGAGCAGCTGGAGGCCTCGCTCCCGGCGGTCGTGTCGGTCACCGACCAGTCGGGTGAGGCGCGTTACCCGTCCTTCAAGGGCATCATGGCGGCCAAGAAGAAGCCGGTGGAGTCCTGGGACCTGTCCGACCTGGACATCGAGGCCGAGGAAGTCGGTCTCGAGGGAGCGTTCACCAAGGTCGAGGCCGCGAACGAGCGCCCGGCGCGCACGGCCGGCACCATCGTCAAGGACGAGGGCGAGGGCGGCAAGCAGCTCGCTGAGTTCCTCGCGAGCCAGAAGTTCATCTAAGGGCTCGCCCCCGCTGACCGCCCCTCAACTTCGTTACGCAGGAGAGCAATCCCATGGCTGAAGTCCTCGTCTACGTCGACCACGTGGACGGTGCCGTCCGCAAGCCGACCCTCGAGCTGCTGACCCTGGCCCGCCGCATCGGCGAGCCCGTCGCCGTCGCCCTGGGCAACGGCGCCGCCGACACCGCCGCCACCCTCGCCGAGCACGGCGCGACCCGCGTCCTGACCCACGACGCCTCCGAGTACGCCGACTACCTGGTCGTGCCGAAGGTGGACGCCCTGCAGGCCGCCTACGAGGCCGTCTCCCCGGCCGCCGTGCTGGTCCCGTCCTCCGCCGAGGGCAAGGAGATCGCCGCCCGCCTGGCGCTGCGCATCGGCTCCGGCATCATCACCGACGCCGTCGACCTCGAGGCCGGCGACGAGGGCCCGGTGGCCACCCAGTCGGTGTTCGCCGCGTCCTTCACCACCAAGTCCCGTGTCATCAAGGGCACCCCGGTCATCACGGTCAAGCCGAACTCGGCTGCCGTGGAGGCCGCCCCGGCCGCCGGCGCGGTCGAGGCCCTGTCCGTCTCCTTCTCCGAGAAGGCGACCGGCACCAAGGTCACCGCCCGCACCCCGCGTGAGTCGACGGGCCGCCCGGAGCTGACCGAGGCCGCGATCGTGGTCTCCGGCGGCCGTGGTGTCAACGGCGCCGAGAACTTCTCGATCATCGAGGCCCTGGCCGACTCGCTCGGCGCGGCCGTCGGTGCCTCGCGTGCCGCCGTCGACGCCGGCTGGTACCCGCACACCAACCAGGTCGGCCAGACCGGTAAGTCCGTCTCGCCGCAGCTGTACATCGCCAACGGCATCTCCGGCGCGATCCAGCACCGCGCCGGTATGCAGACCTCCAAGACGATCGTGGCCGTCAACAAGGACGCCGAGGCCCCGATCTTCGAGCTGGTCGACTTCGGTGTGGTCGGCGACCTCTTCGACGTCGTCCCGCAGCTGACCGAGGAGATCAAGACCCGCAAGGGCTGAGCCCCGGCTTCTCCACGAGGCCCCCGTGACCTGCGCGGTCATGGGGGCCTCGGTGCATTCTGGTGACGTGCCCACGGCCGCTGTTCCACTGTCCGAGCGGGTGTTGACCAGCGGGAACCCACCCGGATAACTTCATTCTACGGATTGTTGATTCCGTACAGCGGAAAATTGGAGGGTGTGGGATGGGTCAGCAGGAGAAGGTGGCGACGAGCCTCGCGGGCGCCGTCAGTGAGGAGATCAGCGCCTCCCTCGCACCGGTCGACGCGGAGCTGGAGCGCCGCTACCCCGGGGACCCCGGCACCCGGCAGCCCGTCCACACCGTCTACGTCCCCGGTGACGCCTTCGCCGCCGACACCATCCGCTCCTGGGGCGACCAGGCCCTCGCCGCCCTCGACGAACACGCCCCGGACGCCGCCTCCTTCGCCGCCGTCCTCGGCCTGTCCGACGAACTCGCCGAGCCGGTCTACTCGCGCGTCCGCGCCAAGCTGGAACGCGAGCCGATCGAAGACCTGCGCGTCGACTTCGAGGACGGCTACGGCCCCCGCCCCGACGCCGAGGAGGACGCCACGGCGGCCCGCGCGGCCCGGCTGATCGCTCAGGCGTACCGGGACGGCACGGCGGCGCCGTACATGGGCATCCGCATGAAGTGCATGGAGGCGGCGGTACGCGACCGGGGCATCCGCACCCTCGACGTCTTCCTCACCGGCCTGATGGAGAACGGTCGCCTGCCCGAGGGGCTGGTGCTGACCCTGCCGAAGGTGACGTACCCCGAGCAGGTCACCGCCTTCGTCCGGCTCCTGGAGGCCTTCGAGAAGGTGCACGGCCTGGACGCCGGCCGGCTCGGCTTCGAGATCCAGATCGAGACCAGCCAGTCCATCCTCGCCACCGACGGCACCGCCACCGTCGCCCGGATGATCCAGGCCGCCGAGGGCCGCGCCACCGGGCTGCACTACGGCACCTTCGACTACAGCGCCTGCCTCGGTGTCTCGGCCGCCTACCAGGCCAGCGACCACCCGGCCGCCGACCACGCCAAGGCGGTCATGCAGGTCGCCGCGGCGGGCACCGGGGTGCGCGTCTCCGACGGCTCGACCAACGTCCTGCCCGTCGGCCCCACCGAGAAGGTCCACGACGCCTGGCGCCTGCACTACGGCCTCACCCGCCGCGCCCTGGGCCGCGCCTACTACCAGGGCTGGGACATGCACCCCGGCCACATCCCGACCCGCTACGCCGCCGTCTTCGCCTTCTACCGCGAGGGCTTCGAGCAGGCCGCCGGCCGCCTCGCCCGCTACGCCAACCGGGCCGGCGGCGACGTCATGGACGAGCCCGCCACCGCCAAGGCCCTCAGCGGCTATCTGCTGCGCGGCCTGGACTGCGGTGCCCTCGACACCGCCGAGGTCGCCCGCCTCGCCGGCCTGACCCGCGCCGACCTGGAGGGCTTCGCCGCCCCCCGGCGCGGTGACCTGACCGCCTCCGCGCAGCAGAAGTAGCGGACCGGTCACAGCCCCCGGCCCAGGGAGTGGGCCCACGCCGCCGCCCCGTACGCTGGACGCCACGCATCGACCGGGCGGACGCGACAGACGACGACAGGAACGGGGCGGCGGTGTCTTCGGGGGAACAGGGACCGAAGGGGCACGGGCACACGGACGACGGGACCGGTCGGCTGCTGGCCGGGCGCTACCGCGTCACCGCGCGGCTCGGGCGCGGCGGCATGGGCGTGGTCTGGCGGGCGGTGGACGAGGTCCTCGGCCGCGCGGTCGCCGTCAAGGAGCTGCGGACGTACACGGACGCGGCCGGACCGGAACTGTCCGAGCTGCGGCTGCGCATGCAGCGCGAGGCCCGGGCCGCCGCCCGGGTTCGCCACCAGGGTGTCGTCGCCGTGCACGACGTCGCCGAGGTCGACGGGCGCCCGCTGATCGTCATGGAGCTGATCGACGGGCCCTCCCTCGACGACGTGCTGCGCGAGCGCGGCACCCTGGATCCGTACGAGGCCGCGCGCGTCGGTGCCGAAGTCCTCGACGCGCTGGCCGCCGCCCATCGCGCCGGCGTCCTGCACCGCGACGTCAAACCCGGCAACATCCTCCTGGACCGCTCCGGCCGCGTCGTCCTGACCGACTTCGGCATCGCGACCATGGACGACCCCGGCGACGGCTCGGCCACCCGCCTCACCCGCAGCGGCGAACTCGTCGGCAGCCTGGACTACCTGGCCCCCGAGCGCGCCCAGGGCGCCGCGCCGGGCGCACCCGCCGACGTGTGGGCCGTGGGCGCCACCCTCTACGCGGCCGTCGAGGGCGTCTCGCCGTTCCGTCGTACGTCCACCTACTCGACGCTCACCGCGATCGTCTCCGAGCCGCTGCCGGAGCCGCACCGGGCGGGGCCGCTGGCGCCGGTCCTGCGGCGCCTGATGGACAAACGCCCGGACGCCCGACCGGACGCCGAGGAGGCCCGCGAGGCGCTGCGCGAGGCGGCTCGGGCGCGGCTCCCGGACGCGCCGACGACCACCTTGCGCCCGCCGCCGGGGCACCCCACCCCGACGGGGCCCGGCGCGTCGTCCCCACCGCCGCACTTCGGCCCGGCGCAGCCGGGGACGGGCGGTCCTGTACGGCCGGGCCCGGTCGGTCCGGCCGGGCAGGGGGCCGCCGCCTACGGCCCGGCTTCGCCGGGCGGGCGGGAAGCCGCCCATGGGCCTGCTTCTCCGGCCGGGGTGCACCCGAGCCCGGCTCCCTCCTTCGCGCAGGGCCCCGGTGCTCCCACCGGACCGACACCCGCTCACCCGCCCGGTGCCGCCACCGGTCCCATGAGTACGGCGACGGGCTCGCCCCGCCGCAGGGGCCGCGCGCTGCTCGCCGCCGGTGCCGTCGCCGTCGTCCTCGCCACGGCCGGGGTCACCGCCGCCCTGGTGCGCGACCAGGGAGCGCCGAAGACCGACTCGGCGTCGGCCGCGTCCCGCTCCGGGGACGTGACCACGAAACGGGCCGGCACGAAGCGGTCCACACCGCCGAGGGAGTCGCGCGGGGACGCCACGAAGAGCGCCGGACCCGGCGCGACGGCGAGCGGCGCGGGCCACGCCGAGCCGTCCTCGCGTGCCTCCGTCCCGGCCTCCGCCACGGCGCCCGGCCATGCCTCCAACAGCCCCGGCCCGACCGGAAGTTCGGGCCCCGGCTCCGGTCCGGCGGCCGCCTGCCGGTCCATCGGCGGCGGCAAGTACGACTGCCAGGTCTGGCGCACCGCCACGTCCTACACGGCCTCCGGCACCGAGGCCGGGACCCTGAACGCGGGCACCGACTACTTCTACTGCCAGGCGGATCTCGGCCGCCGGGAGACCTACGGCCGGTGGACGAACGTGTGGTGGGCGAAGACCGACGACGGCAGCGGCAACACCGGCGTCTACGTCAGCGACGTCTACCTCAAGGGCGGCAACAACGACGAACCGGTGCCCGGGCTCCCGGCCTGCTGAGCGTCGGCGTACGGCTCGAAACCCGACTCCGTCACCCACTTGTGCTCGGCGAACAGCAGGGTGCCGCGCACACACAGCCCGGGGTCGCGGCGCGCCCGCGCGCAGAACTCCTCCGGCGTGACCCCGAACAGCTCGCGCAACGCAGCCGATGCGACGAGGAGTTCGCCGATCAGGGCGCGCTGGTCGCCGGGATGGCGGCGCGGCGCACCGGTGCCGTCCAGCAGGACGCCGTGCCGGTTGACATAGGCGAACGCCCCGGTGAGCCCGGAGCCGTCCGGCAGCTCGATCCGCACCTCGGGCGCGGGCAGCCAGGCCCGCCGGAAGTGCGGCTCGCTGGCGTCGATCACCTCCAGCTGGCGCCGGTCCAGCCAGATGACGAACAACTCCCGTAACGCCTGCGGGGACTTGACCGGGGACGCGGAGACATACCCCCGGATGCTGACGTGTGCCGAGACGCCCACGTCGACACCGGACACCCGCGACCGCACCATCGGCACGGGGGAGTCGATCCCGAACTCGTCCATCTTTTGCCGCAGTTGACCCGGACAGGCGTTGGACCCGACGGCGAGCACCGGCACCCGGTCGTCGTACACCAGGCGCTCCAGCGGGAACATCCGGTCGCCGTGCAGCAGCCCGGAGTCGGCGGGCCAGGCGCCGGGATAGGTCAGCGGATGGTCGCGGGGAGCGTCGGCGAGACCGAGCTCCGCCAGGGTGCGGCCGGTCACGGGCGGCTCAGTCGGCCGGCGGCAGCTCGCCCGAGCCGCGCGTGATCAGCCTGGTGGGCAGCTCGATGCGCTCCGGTGCGACGAGACCGCCGTCCAGCCGGCGGAACAGGCGCTCGGCGGCGGTACGGCCGAGGGCGGCCGCGTCCTGGGCGACGACCGTGACGCCCGGCTGGAGCAGATCGGCCAGCTCGATGTCGTCGAAGCCGACGAAGGCGACCCGGCGGGAGTGCTCGGCCAGCACCCGGATCACGGTGACCGTCACCCGGTTGTTGCCCGCGAAGATCGCGGTGACGGGGGCGGGGCCGGAGAGCATCTCCTCCGCCGCCCGGCGCACCCGCTCCGGATTCGTCTGCCCGAGGGACATCCAGGCCTCCTCGACCGGTATCCCCGCGTCCTCCATGGCCGCCCGGTAGCCACGCAGCCGCTCGGCGGCGGTGTGGATGCGCGGCATGTCGCCGATGAAGCCGATCCGGCGGTGGCCGTGCGCGATGAGGTGGGCGACGCCGTCCCGGGCACCGCCGTAGTTGTCGGAGAGGACCACGTCGGCGTCGATGCGCCCGGCCGGACGGTCCACGAACACGGTCGCCACGCCCGCCCTGATCTCCGGTTCGAGATAACGGTGGTCGTCCCCGGCCGGGATCACCACCAGACCGTCCACCCGCCGCGCGCACAGGGCCAGCGCCAGCTCCTGCTCGCGCTCCGGGTCCTCGGCGCTGGAGCCGTTGATCAGCAGGGCGCCATGGGCCCGGGCCACCTCCTCGACGGCGCGGCTGAGCGGGCCGTAGAAGGGGTCGGCGAGGTCCTCCAGGACGAGTCCGATGCTCGCCGTACGGCCCTTGCGCAGCACCCGGGCGCTGTCGTTGCGGCGGAAGCCCAGCGCGTCGATCGCCTCCTGCACCCGGCGTTCGGTGTCCGGGGTGACGCCGGGCTCGCCGTTGACCACCCGGGAGACCGTCTTCAGGCCGACCCCGGCCCGCGCCGCCACGTCCTTCATGGTGGGGCGGTTGCCGTAACGGGTGCCGGAAAGGCTGTCTGTGCGGCGGGTGGTGTCGGGCACGATGCGGTGTCCTGTCCTGTCGTACGACTTGCCGGACTTGTCAACGGGATGGTGCGTCGATCCTCGGTTTGTATGAGGATGTGGCGTCGAGCATAGAGCCTGGACAACGTTGTCAGATGCGAGAGACACTGTCCAACGCTGTCTGTCGGCCTGCGCCCCCACCGCTTGACCGGCCTGCTTTCCTTGGTTTGCGAGCTTCAACGGGGAGTCTGACTCTGATGCACACCGACCTCGTGGCGGCCCTGGACATCGGCGGTACCAAGATCGCCGGCGGTCTCGTGGACGGCCACGGACGGATACTGGCCCGAGCCCAGCGCGCCACTCCCGCCCAGCAGGACGGCGAAACGGTCATGCGGGCCGTCGAGGAGGTGCTCGACGACCTCGCCGGTTCGCCGCTGTGGGAACGCGCCGGCGCCCTCGGCATCGGCAGCGCCGGCCCCGTGGACGCCTCGGCGGGCACGGTCAGTCCGGTGAACGTGCCGGGCTGGCGGGACTTCCCCCTGGTCGAGCGGGTGCGCGCGGCCACCGGCGGGCTCCCGGTGGAGCTGATCGGCGACGGCGTCGCGATCACGGCGGCCGAGCACTGGCAGGGCGCCGCCCGCGGCCACGACAACGCGCTGTGCATGGTGGTGTCGACCGGCGTCGGGGGCGGCCTGGTCCTGGGCGGCCGGCTGCACCCCGGGCCGACCGGCAACGCCGGGCACATCGGTCACATCAGCGTCGACCTCGACGGCGACCCGTGCCCGTGCGGCTCGCGGGGCTGTGTGGAGCGGATCGCGAGCGGGCCGAACATCGCCCGCCGCGCGCTGGAGGAGGGCTGGCGTCCCGGCCCCGACGGCGACACCTCGGCCGCCGCCGTGGCGGCCGCCGCCCGTGAGGGCGATCCGGTCGCCGTGGGCTCCTTCGAGCGTGCGGCACAGGCGCTGGCCGCCGGGATCGCGGCCACCGCCACGCTGGTCGAGATCGACATCGCCGTGATCGGCGGCGGCGTCGGCAAGGCGGGCGACATCCTCCTCACCCCGCTGCGCAAGGCACTCACCGACTACGCGACCCTCTCCTTCGTCCAGCGACTGACGGTCGTCCCCGCGCAGATGGGCACGGACGCCGGGCTGGTCGGCGCGGCGGCGGCAGCGCTGGCGCGGCGGCCGGACGCCACGGCGGGGGTCTGAGCCTGCGGTCGGGGGGGCGGCTACGAGCGTCCCGAGGGGGGCGCGGGGAACTGCGCGAGCAGCCTCCGCGCACCCGCAGTCGCGTACGGTCTCAACTGCCCTGGTGGGTGGGCGCCCTCAGCACGTCAGCCTGGCGTCGGCCCAGTCCGCGTGGTCGGAGTCGTTGCCGTCTCCCGCGTCGGTGACCACCAGGTCGATCACCTGGGCGCCGGTGATGTCGGCGGTGAGCGGCTGGGCGGGCATCGCGTTGGTCAGGACGCCGGTCGAGGCGACCTTCGTGCCGTCGGCCCAGATCTCGAAGGTGACGGTGCCCTTCGTGCCCTTCTCGTCGTCGACGCCGACGTCCGCGGTGACCCTGTCGCAGGCCTTGCCGGTGTAGAAGGAGACGTCGCTCGGGGCGTGGGCGCCGAGGCCCTTGGCGTACACGGTGCCGCCGATGGTGATCGGGTGGCCGTCGCCCGCGTCGCTCTCCCCGTTGCTGGTGTCGCGTTCCACCGGCCCCCAGCCGTTGGTCGCCGACAGCCACGGCAGGTCGCTGAGGTACGACGTCCCGGTGGGCGGCCGGACGACGACGGACGCGGTCAACGGCAGGGTGATGGTGACGCGTTGTCCGCCCGGTGCGAGGTAACCCGCCTGGAGGGTGAGGCCGTAGGAGCCGGTCGGTGTTCCGGCCGGCGCGGTGACGTGCCAGCCGGTGCGCAGGGTGCCGCCGGTGGCCAGGCTGCCGGCCGTGGTCGGCGATACGGGCCGTACGCTCCATCCGTCGGGTCCGGTGAGGGACACGGACACCCGCCGCGCGGGGGTGCGGCCGAGGTCGGTGACGGTGCTGGTCAGCGTGGCCGGCGTGGCAGCCTCCAGCAACGGACTGCCGGCCAGGCCCAGTTCGGCGGCGGGCGGGTACGTGGCCCAGTGGGGGTCGGCCGCGACGCGCAGCAGGACCGTGCCGTGGGCGGGGACGGTCGCCGCGATGGTGCCGGCGGTGTTGTAGCTCCTGTGCTGCCACAGGTCCCGCAGCGTGTACGCGGAGGCGCCGGGGAGGCCGAGTGCGGCCGCGGTGGTGGCGATCCGCTGGGCGGTGCCGGACTCGTTGAACAGGGCCACCGCGCGGCTGCCGTCCTTCATCTCCTTGGCGATCACCCAGCGTCCCCCCGCCGAGGAGAGAACCGTGCCCTGCTTGCCCAGCGGGTCCTGGTCGACGGCTATGACCTCCTTGTTGTCCAGGATGCCGAAGGTCGCAGGCGAGGCCTTGCGCAGGTCGGTGCCGATCAGCAGGGGCGCGGACATGACCGACCAGAGGGAGAAGTGCGAGCGGTACTCGGTGTCCGTCATGCCGCCGTTGCCGACCTCCAGCATGTCGGGGTCGTTCCAGTGGCCGGGTCCGGCGTACGGCGCCAGCGGCAGGTTCTGCTTCAGGATCGACACCATCGAGGACCAGCTGTCGCTGATGTCACCGGTGGTCCGCCACAGATGCCCGACGCCCGAAGCCCACTCCCAGGGCTTGTTCTCGCCCCACTCGCAGATGCTGTAGACGATGGGCCGCCCGGTCGCCTTGAGCGCGTCCCGCATGGTGGTGTACCGCTGCTTCGCATCCACGCCCTGGTTGTTGCAGTTGTCGTACTTCAGGTAGTCCACGCCCCAGTCGGCGAACTGCTGCGCGTCGCTGTACTCGTGGCCGAGCGCGCCGGGGAACCCCGCGCTGTTGCAGGTCTTGGTGCCGGCGCTGGTGTAGATGCCGAGTTTGAGCCCCTTGGAGTGGACGTAGTCGGCGACGGCCTTGATGCCGTTCGGGAAGCGGGCCGGGTCGGGTACCAGCTTGCCGGCGGTGTCGCGCTGCGGCAGCGCCCAGCAGTCGTCCAGGTTGACGTACCGGTAGCCGGCGTCCTTCAGACCCTTCGCCACGAAGAGGTCGGCGATGCCCTTGACCATGCTCTCGTTGAAGTCCGCGCCGCAGTGCGTGGAGTTCCAGTTGTTGAAGCCCATGGGCGGGGTGAGGGCGAGACCGTCGGCCAGGGCGGGGGCGGCCGGTTCCCGGGCGGGGGCGGCAAGCGCGGGTCCGGCGAGGCCGGTCGCGCACAGCAGGCCCGCGGTGAGTGCTCCGAGGACTCTTCGCCGGGTTGCGCGGGTTGTGCGGGTGTGAGGGTGACGCATCGTTGACGTTCCTCCGACTCGCGAAAGGTGGCTGACGACAGGGCGGCGCCTGGGCGTCATGTATGTGTCAGCTGTGCGCGATTACGGTAGGACCTGTCGGACTCTGTTGGAAGAGGTGTGGCCCGACTGTTCGATATCCCGTCAGAGGGGTTGACGACAGCAGGGTTTGACTCCTTGACTGCTGTCCGGCGTTCGGATGTGTTTGCTTCCGGAGCTCACGCCTCGTCGTCGACGTGGCCCCAGCCGGGCAGCGGTGGCTGCGGCCACGCGGGCGGGGCGGGGAGCAGAGGGTCCGGGCCGTCGACCGTCAGCACGTCGGCCGGAGTCCGTCCGCTGAGCCAGCCGAGCACCTGGTGCCCGGCACCGGCGACCGAGGGTCCCCCCGGCGTCATGGACCAGTGCCGGCCGAGATCCACGGCCTCCACCGAGGCGAGTGGAAAACCCTGGGCGTGCAGTGTGGTGAGGGTGTCGTCCAGGGCCCAGGAGACGTAGCCGTCGGGCCACTGCTCCGTGCCGTGGTCGACGCCCAGGTCGAGGTGGTGCGTCTCCAGCTCCCGCAGGCAGCGCAGCAGGAGGTACCGGGCCGGGTGCCGCCAGCCGGCCAGCGCGGGGACCAGACGGTCCCAGGCTGCGGCGGGCAGCGCACGTGCCTGCGCCGCGAACCGGTCCAGGCTCTCGCGCAGTCGGGTCGCGAGCCGCTCGGCGGACAGCGCCGCGTCCCGCTCGACCGCCGCGGCCAGGGTCGCCGCGTCCGCGCGCGGGCCCGGTGCGCGGCCCGTCTGTGCGAGCCGCAGCAGCCAGACATAGGCGTCGACGCTGTGGGTGACGTGGGCGAGCACATGGCCCCGCGTCCATCCCGGCAGCCCTGACGGGGCACGGAGTTCTGTGCCGGACAGGCCGGCCGCGGCCCGCACGAGGCCGTCGCCGCAGCGCACGACGTCCTCGATGCGACCGGCTCCGGCGCGGAAGATCGGGAGCTCGTTCACCGGAACTCCCGTACGACCTCGATCCGGCCGACGATGTGGGCGTTGAACTCGTCCAACTCCTCCGCCGGAACCCACAGGAGCGTCTCGCCGCCGGCCTGCCGGACCGGATACCGGGCGAGGAACTCCGTGTCGACCTCGAACCGGGTCACGAAACCGGCGCCGTCGTGCTGGACGTTCCAGTCCCGGGCGATGCGGATCGCGTAGTCCTCGTTGAGGACCGGGTAGAAGATCGGCTGCTCGGGGAGCCGGGGCGGCCAGGCCCGCCAGTCCAGCTCGCGGACCAGCCCCAGCTCCCCGGGGCCCGTGGGGCGCCAGAGGGTCGTCGTCAGGGGCGGGCTGGTCATGATCGCGTATCTCCGGTCGGGGCCCGCCACGCCGGCGGGCGGGTCGGGACGTCGACGGACGTTACCGGCCCCGCAAGGGAGCGGGCCAGCGGATTTCGGCAGGGCCGCCGGCCACATGGCGTCGCCAACCGCCGTGGCACGGCGCGGTGATGGGCTGCGGCCCGCTCCACTCCGGCCCGGTCGACGGTCGGTCCGGGCCGACCGGCCACGCCGCGCCCCGACGTGGGGGTGACCGTCGGACTCGTCCATGCGCCCTGCCACCCCCTCCCTCTCCCGACCGGGACGGTGCTCCTCCCTCCCGCCCGGACCGTAACCCCAGTCGCCCACTCGCAGGTATCCGCGTGACCCCCGGCCCGCTCCGCAGTTGGTCAGCGCATGAAGAAGCGCAGCATGCTCGCCATCGCCACCCTGGCCACCGGATTCGTCGTGGCCGCCGTCACCCCCTCCCACGCGGCGGACAAGAGCCCCACCGGGATGTCCGTCGACGGCCTCGACGTCTCGAACACGCTCGACTCGGCCGCCGGCCACCCCGTCAGCCTGGACAGCTTCACCCTCGACGACCACGCCCCCGGGGCTCAGAACTAGCCCCGACGGCTCCGACGGCGGGTGCCGGTGCCCTCGATGTCGGGGGGCACCGGCACTGCCGTTCCGGCGCCCTCACCGGGGCGGGGTTTCCGTGGCAGGGTGGAGCGGGCAAGCCTCAGGGGGCCAACACAAGAGGGGGAGTCCGTGACCGTCGTCTGGATCAACGGCGCGTTCGGTGCGGGGAAGACCACCACCGCACGGGAGCTGATCGAGCTGATCCCGAACAGCACGCTCTTCGACCCCGAGGTCATCGGCGCGGGGCTCACGCACCTTCTGCCGGCCAAGCGCCTCGCCGAGGTCGGTGACTTCCAGGACCTGCCGATCTGGCGCCGGCTCGTGGTCGACACGGCGGCCGCGATGCTCGCCGAGCTCGGCGGGACCCTCGTGGTGCCGATGACACTGCTCCGCCAGGAGTACCGCGACGAGATCTTCGGCGGCCTCGCCGCCCGCAGGATCCCCGTGCACCATCTGCTGCTCGCCCCGGCGGAAACGATCCTGCGCGAGCGGATAGCCGGGCGGGAGGTCCCGCCGGACCTCCCCGACGGCGAGATACGGGTGCGGCAGTGGGCCTACGACCACATCGAGCCCTACCGCACCGCCCTCGCCTCCTGGCTCACCGCCGACGCCCACCTGGTGGACACCAGCGCCCTCACCCCGTACGCCACCGCCGTCCGCATCGCCGACGCCGTCGGCAGCGGCGCCGTACCGCCCTGCGACATCGTGCAGACCCCCGAGCCGACCGCCGAGACCCTCGCCGCCGGGGTGCTGCTCTTCGACGAGCACGACCGGGTGCTGCTGGTGGACCCCACCTACAAGCCCGGCTGGGAGTTCCCCGGGGGCGTGGTGGAGCGCGGCGAGGCGCCGGCCCGCGCCGGGATGCGCGAGGTCGCCGAGGAGACCGGGATACGGCTCACGGAGGTGCCCCGGCTGCTCGTCGTGGACTGGGAACGGCCCGTGCCGCCCGGTTTCGGCGGGCTGCGGCTGCTGTTCGACGGCGGCCGGCTGGAGTCCGGCGAGTCGTCCCGGGTGCTGCTGCCGGGCCCGGAGCTGCGCGACTGGCGCTTCGCCACCGAGCAGGAGGCGGCCGAGATGCTGCCTCCGGTCCGCTACGAGCGGCTGCGCTGGGCCCTGCGCGCCCGCGAGCGCGGGACCGCGCTGTATCTGGAGGCGGGAGTGCCGGTCGGCTGAGCCGGTGGCCGGTGGCCGGCGTCGTGCGGTCAGCGGGCGCTCGCCGCCTTGCGCAGGGCCGCGGCGGCGCCGCCCACGACCGGATCTCCGTGCCCGAAGCACGCCACCTCGGCGTCCAGATCGGCCAACGTGCCGAGGGAGGCGAGGAGTTGGGCGCGATCGAGGTTCAGGAGCCCGGGCATGACCGTGCCGTCGACCGGCGAGGCGGCCACCGTGTCGCCGGTGAACAGCACGCCGTGCTCGGGCAGGAACAGGGCGATGCTGCCGTCGGTGTGCCCCGGGACGTGCAGCACCCGGGCGCCGCCGCCGACGTCCAGGACGTCGCCGTCCGACAGCGTCTTCAGCGCGGCAGGCGGCACCGGCCTGCCCTTGGGCAGCTGCCGGAGCGCCGCCGCGTGGATCGGCAGCTCCCACTCCTCGAACCGCGGGGAGGGGCCGGGGAGTTCACCCCGGACGTACGGCGCGTCCAGGGGGTGCGCCAGCACCTCCGCGCCGCTCAGCGCGGCGAACTCGCCCGCCCCGCCCACATGGTCCTCGTGGAAGTGGGTCAGCACGATCCGTCGTACGTCGCCCGGCGCGTGCCCCAGCGCCGTGACCGCGTCGGCGATCTCGCGGCCCGCCCCGATCGGGCCGGCGTCGATCAGGGTCGACTCCGCCCCGTCGCGCCAGAGATAGGCCTGGCCGACGGGGAAACGCAGGAGGTGGAGCCGGGGGAGCAGTTCGATGACGTCCATGCGCCGACCGTAGGCGGCGCCCCCGCCCGTGGGCGAGGGCGCTCTGCCGTGGGCAGAGGGGCTCAGCCCGCCGCGTAGTTGCGCAGGAACAGCGCCTCGGCGACCGACAGCCGCTCCAGCTCCTGCGGGTGGACGCTTTCGTTGAGCGCATGGATCTGCGCCTCCGGCTCGCTCAGGCCGATGAGCAGGATCTCCGCCTGCGGGTAGAGCCCGGCGAGGGTGTTGCACAGCGGGATGGAGCCGCCCTCGCCTGCGTACTGCATGGTCTCGCCCGGGTAGGCGACCGCCATCGCGTCGGCCATCGCCTGGTAGGCCGGGCTGGCGGCGTCGGCGCGGAAGGCCTGGCCCTGGCCGATCTGCTCGGTGGTGACCCGGGCGCCCCACGGGGTGTGCGCCTGGAGGTGCGCCTGGAGCAGCTTGGTCGCCTCGGCCGCGTCCACGCCCGGCGGCACCCGCAGGCTGACCAGCGCGCGGGCGTTCGCGTGCACGGACGGGGTGGCGCCGACCACCGGCGGGCAGTCGATGCCGAGGACGGTCACGGCCGGGCGGGCCCAGAGCCGGTCGGCGACCGAGCCGTCACCGATCAGCCCGACCCCGTCCAGCACCTTGGCGTCCGCGCGGAACTGCTCCTCGGTGTACTCCAGGCCGTCCCACGTCCCCGTGGCGTCCAGCCCGTCGACCGTGGTGGAGCCGTTCTCGGCGCGCAGCGAGTCCAGCACGCGGATCAGCGCGGCGAGCGCGTCCGGAGCGGCACCGCCGAACTGGCCGGAGTGCAGATTGCCCGCGAGGGTGTCGATCCGCACCCGGACCAGGGTCATGCCGCGCAGGGTGGTGGTGACCGTCGGCAGGCCGACGCGGAAGTTGCCCGCGTCGCCGATCACGATGGTGTCGGCCTCCAGCAGCTCCGGGTGCTGCTCGGCGTAGCGCTCCAGGCCGCCCGTGCCCTGCTCCTCCGAGCCCTCGACGATCACCTTGACGTTCACCGGGACGCCGCCGTCGGCCTTCAGGGCGCGCAGGGCGAGCAGGTGCATGATCACGCCGCCCTTGCAGTCGGCGGCCCCGCGGCCGTACCAGCGGCCGTCGCGCTCGGTCAGCTCGAACGGCGGGCTGGTCCAGCCGGCCTCGTCCAGCGGGGGCTGGACGTCGTAGTGCGCATAGAGGAGAACCGTTTTCGCGCCCGCCGGGCCCGGCAGATAGCCGTAGACGGACTGCGTGCCGTCCGGGGTGTCGAGCAGCGCGACGTCGACGAACCCCTCGGCGCGCAGCGCGTCGGCGATCCAGTTCGCGGCGCCCTCGCTCTCGCTCCTGGGGAACTGCGTGAAGTCCGCCACCGACTTGAAGGCGACCAGCTCGGCCAGCTCCGCCTTCGCGCGGGGCAGCAGCGAGGCGACGGTCTCGGCGACCGGATTCGACGACATGGGCACGCTCCTCGTGGGTGCGACGTTGAACAGCTTGAACAGGGTATGTGTCCCGATACTCCCACAGTGGCCTGCGACGACGGCCGCCGTAGGATGCCAGGGACACCACGGCAGCGGCTTGATCGGAGCGGTAGACCAACGTGAGCGGCGAGAACTCTTCGGCGGACGACGTGCAGCGGGTGTGGGACGTCGTCGTGGTGGGCGCGGGACCCGCGGGAGCCTCGGCTGCCTACGCGGCCGCGGTCGCGGGCCGGCGCGTGCTGTTGCTTGAGAAGGCCGAGTTGCCGCGGTACAAGACGTGCGGCGGAGGCATCATCGGACCCTCCCGCGACGCGCTGCCGCCCGGCTTCGAGCTGCCCCTCCGCGACCGGGTGCACGCGGTCACCTTCTCGAACAACGGCCGCTTCACCCGCACCCGCCGCTCGAAGCAGATGCTCTTCGGCCTGATCAACCGGCCCGAGTTCGACCAGCAGCTGGTCGAGCACGCCCAGAAGGCGGGCGCCGAGCTGCGTACGGGCGTCCTGGTGCAGCGGGTCGAGCAGCACGGCTCGGCGGTCCCCGACCGGCGTACGGTCGCCGTGGTCCTCCAGGGCGGCGAGACGGTGCTGGCCCGCGCGGTCGTCGGCGCCGACGGCAGCGCCAGCCGCATAGGAGCGCACGTCGGGGTGAAGCTCGACCAGGTGGACCTCGGCCTGGAGGCGGAGATCCCGGTCCCGGAGTCGGTCGCCGAGGACTGGAGGGGGCGGGTGCTCATCGACTGGGGCCCGCTGCCGGGCAGTTACGGCTGGGTGTTCCCCAAGGGAGACACCCTGACGGTCGGCGTGATCTCCGCGCGCGGTGAAGGTGCGGCCACCAAGCGGTACTTGGAGGACTTCACCGCCCGCCTCGGCCTGTCCGGCTTCGAGCCGTCGATCTCCTCCGGCCATCTGACCCGCTGCCGCGCCGACGACTCGCCGTTGTCCCGGGGCCGGGTACTGGTCTGCGGTGACGCGGCCGGGCTGCTGGAGCCGTGGACGCGCGAGGGCATCTCCTTCGCGCTGCGGTCGGGCCGGCTCGCGGGGGAGTGGGCGGTGCGCATCGCCGAGGCGCACGACGCGGTCGACACCCGCCGCCAGGCCCTGAACTACGCGTTCGCGATCAAGGCCGGGCTCGGCGTCGAGATGAGCGTGGGCAAGCGCCTGCTGACCGTGTTCGAGAGGCGTCCCGGCCTCTTCCACGCGGCCCTCACCGGATTCCGCCCCGCATGGCGGGCCTTCCGCGACATCACGCAGGGCTCGACCTCCCTGGGCGACATCGTCCGCACCCACCCCTTCGCCCAGCGCGCCCTGACCGCGCTGGACCGGGGGGAGGCGGTTCCGGTCGAGGATCCGGCGGGTTCCTGACCGGGCCGGACGGAGCCCGTGCGCACCGGGCCGGTGGGGGACGGCACCGGCCCGCGCCGAGCCGCGACGGGCTCCGGTCAGTTCGCGACCGTGATGTGGAAGACCGGGTGGTCGGGGGCGATGCGCCGCAGGTCCTCGTCCGCGGACTCGGGGCCGACGCCGTCGAAGAAGACCCCGACCTCCGCCTTCCAGCGCTTGAGGTAGGCCCGCAGCAGCGGGACCTTGTCGTCGTCGGCGACCTCGGTGGCCGTGAAGACGTCCACGTTCTTGCCGAGCCGCAGCTCGCCGCCGCCGGCCGCCCGCATGTTGTGGGTCCACTGGACGTGGCCGCGGGGGGCGAGCAGGTAGTGCTGACCGTCCACCGTGAGCAGGTTGACCGGAGTGGTGCGCCACTCCCCGCTCTTGCGCCCGCGGACCGCCAGGACCCGGGAGCCCCAGACACTGATGCCACGCCGGGTGACCCAGGCCACGGCCCGGTTGAAGACGTTGATGGTGAACCAGCCCGGCTTCTTCACGTGTGTCGACATGATGACCCCCACGGTTGGGAGAGCGGTGCTCTCGCTTGACTCGATTGTGGCGCAGACGGGTGCTCCATGGCAAGAGCGGTGCTCTCTTTCTTGTTCGATGCTCTTGTTTGTGTGCACCGCTCTCCCTCGTGGCACACTGCTGGTATGAGCACCACACAGGGCGCCCGGGCACGGGCCAGGATCGAAGTCACCGCCGCCATCAAGGAAGCGGCCCGCAGACAGCTGGCGGAGGAAGGCGCGGCCAAGCTCTCGCTGCGGGCCGTCGCCCGCGAACTGGGCATGGTCTCCTCGGCGCTCTACCGCTACTTCCCCAGCCGTGACGAGCTGCTCACCGCCCTGATCATCGATGCCTACGACTCGCTCGGCGAGGCGGCCGAGCAGGCGCGGGACGCCGCGGCCGAGGGCGCCCCGGTGGCCCGCTGGACGGCGGTGTGCGAGGCGGTGCGCGGCTGGGCGCTCGCCCACCCGCACGAGTACGCGCTCATCTACGGCTCACCCGTGCCGGGCTATGCCGCCCCCCAGACCACGGTCCCGGCGGCCGCCCGGGTCGGCCTCGTCTTCATCGGCATCGTCCGGGCCGCCCGCGAAGGCTCCGGCCTCGCCGGCCTCCCCCTGCCCGCCGGGCTGCGCCCCGAGGCCGAGCGCATGGCCGCCGACCTCGCGCCCGATCTGCCGCCCGAGGTGATGGCGGCCCTGGTGGCGGCCTGGGCCCAGCTGTTCGGACTGGTCAGCTTCGAGCTGTTCGGCCAGTTCAACAACGTGGTCGAGGACCGGGAGGCCTTCTTCCGGCACGCGGTCACGGGTCTGGCGCACGGCGTGGGGTTGCGGTAGGCGCAGGGCGGCGCCCGATACGGAGCCCGCGGTCGGCGTCGTACTTCCCCGGGAGTACGCGTGATCACCTCGTCCGGCTGACGTCCGTGCCGCCCGGCGGCGTCTACCGTGGCCTGCATGGAAGAGCAGCGCGCTCCGGGGCAGTGGTGGCGGTACGGGCCGCCGTGGCGGAGTGCCCCCGTCGAGACGGAGCCGCACCGGGCCCGCCGGCCCTGGCGCACCACCGTGCTGCTCACCGCGTTCGTCGTCGTCGGCACCCACTTCGCGGCCCACAGCCAGCCCCTGCGCGTGCCCCTGGACGGGTACGCGCGCGTGCTGCTGCTCGTCGGCTCGGTCCTGCTGCTGTGGCGGCACCGGTATCCGGTGGCCGTGGCCTACGGCACCGCGACGGCGACCCTGGTCTACCTGGCCGCGGGCTACCCCTACGGACCGGTCTTCCTGACCGTCGCCGTCGGCTGCTTCAGCGCGGTCGTCGCCGGGCACCGGCGGGCGGCCTGGGGAGCCGTCGGCCTGCTGTGGGCCGGGCACGCGCTGATCGCCCTGTGGCTCTACCGCTGGCTCCCGCCCTCGGGCGACAAGGGCGGCAACGTCTACCAGGAGATCGGCATCGCCGCCTGGGTGCTGGCGCTCGTCGCCCTGGCGGAACTGGTCCGGGTGCGGCGCGAACAGTGGGCGCGAGAGCGCGCCGACCGGGCGGAGGCGGCGCGGCGCCGCGCGGACGAGGAACGGCTGCGGATCGCCCGCGAGTTGCACGACGTGCTCGCGCACAGCATCTCCGTCATCAACGTCCAGGCCGGCATGGGGCTCGCCCTGCTCGACAGTGACCCCGAGCAGGCGCGCACGGCGCTCACCACCATCAAGGCCGCCAGCAAGGAGGCGCTCGGCGAGGTGCGCCAGGTACTCGACACCCTGCGCGCCCCCGGCGCCGCCCCGCGCGCCCCCGCCCCCGGCCTGGACCGGCTGCCGGAGCTGGTGCAGCAGGCGGCCGCGGCCGGACTCACCGTGGAGATCGAGGGCGAGACGCCGCGGCTGCCGCCCGGCGCCGACCTCGCCGCCTTCCGCATCGTGCAGGAGGCCCTGACCAACGTCGTACGGCACTCCGGATCGCGGCACGCGCGCGTGCGGCTCGCCCACGACGGCGACGCGCTGCGGCTGCGTATCGACGACGACGGGCCGGCCACCGGCGCCGACGCCGGAGGCAGCGGAAAGGGGCTGGCCGGCATGCGGGAGAGGGCCGCCGCCCTCGGTGGCACCATCGAGGCGGGCCCGCGCCTCGACGGCGGCTTCCGGGTGCTCGCCGTACTGCCGTCGCACACCAGGGAGGACCGGTGATCCGGGTACTGCTCGCCGACGACCAGTCGCTCGTACGGGCCGGCTTCAGGGCGTTGCTCGACGCCCAGCCGGACATCGAGGTGGCCGGGGAGGCCTCCGACGGTGAGGAGGCGCTGCGCCTGGTGCGCGAACTACGGCCGGACGTGGTCCTGATGGACATCCGCATGCCCCTGCTGGACGGTCTCGCCGCCACCCGGCGCATCACCGGCGACGCGGAGCTGACGGACGTGAAGGTGGTCATGCTCACCACCTTCGAGCTGGACGAGTACGTCTTCGAGGCGATCCGCTCCGGCGCCTCCGGTTTCCTGGTGAAGGACACCGAACCGGACGAACTCCTGCGCGCGGTACGGGCGGTGGTCCAGGGGGACGCGCTGCTGTCGCCGGGCGTCACACGCCGGCTGATCGCGGAGTTCGCGGCCCGCTCCAAGGAGCCCGCGACGGCGGACACGCTCGGCCGGCTCACCGAGCGGGAGCGGGAGGTGATGGCGCTGGTCGGCATCGGCCTGTCCAACGAGGAGATCGCCCGCCGGCTGGTGGTCAGTCCGCTCACCGCCAAGACCCATGTGAGCCGCACGATGGTGAAGCTGGGCGCGCGCGACCGCGCCCAACTCGTCGTGCTGGCCTACGAGTCGGGGTTGGTGCGGCCCGGCTGGCTGGGCTGAGCCGCCCGTCGGAAGCGCACCAGTACGCTCACCACCCGGGCCACGAACACCACCGGCGCGACCGTCATGCCGAGCCGCAGCAGGCCCAGGGACAGCAGGCGCGGCAGGTCGAAGAGCAGCGCGGGCCCGGCCACGGCCCCGAACAGCACCGCCGCTGCGAAGGCGGCGCTCACCAGCGCGTAACCGATCTCGACCGTCGCCGCGTCCCGTTGCGCCTCGGTGCGGCGTCCCCCGTATGCGTCCATTCCCCCAGCTTCACAGACGTGCGCCCGGCGGGGCAATCGGCCCCGCCGGGCGCACGGTTGGAGGCTTCCCCCTAGTCGCGGACCGCCACGCGCTCCGCTTCCGCCTCCGCCACGGTGGACCTGGCGACCACGAGGGACTGCTGGGTACGCCGGCCGCGGAGGCCGGTGAGGGTGATCAGCAGACCTGCCGCCGCGACACCCGTGACGACCATGAAGCCCGGCCGGTAGCTGTCCAGGACGGCCTGCGCGGTGGCGTGCGCGGGGGCGTTCGCGGTCACCACGGCGGTGACCACCGCCAGGAAGATCGCGCCGCCCACCTGCACCGAGGTGTTGAGCAGACCGGAGACCATGCCCTGCTCGTGGTCCTCGACCCCGTTGGTGGCCTGGATGTTGAGCGAGGGGAAGACCAGCGCGCAGGCCGCGCCGATCAGCAGCATGGACGGCAGGATCACGGCCGCGTACACCGGGTCGAGGTCGACGCGCAGGAACAGCGCGTAGCCGAGGACCATGAGGGCGAAACCGGTCGCGATCAGGCGCGGAGTGCCGAACCGGTCGACGATCGCACCGACCTTGGTGGAGGACACCGCCACCAGCGCGCCCGCCGGCAGGAACGCCAGCGCCGTGTGCAGCGCCGACCAGCCCAGCAGGGACTGCATGTACAGCGTGGTCAGGAACTGGAAGCCGACGTAGCTGCCGAAGAAGGCGATCGCGCCGAGCTGGGCGCGGACCTGGCTGCCCGAGCGCAGCACACCCAGCCGGATCAGCGGGCTCGGCGAACGCCGTTCGACCAGGACGAAGGCGGTGAGCAGCACCGCGACGGCGAGGAAGGACAGCAGCGTGCGGGCCGAGGCCCAGCCGGCGTCGGGTGCCTGGACGACGGTGAAGACCAGCAGCAGCATCGCCGCGGTGCCGAGGACGGCGCCGGGGATGTCGTAGCCGTCGTGGGTCTCCTCGCGGGCGCTGCGCGGCAGCAGCCGCAGGCCGGCGAGCAGCGCGAGGAGGGCGATCGGGGCGGGCAGCAGCATGGTGAAGCGCCAGCTGGCCTCGGTGAGCAGGCCCGAGAGCACCAGGCCCATGGAGAAGCCGGTGGCGGCGCAGGTGGTGTAGATGGAGAGGGCGCGGTTGCGCAGCGGACCCTCGGGGAAGGTCGTGGTGATGATCGACAGTCCGGCCGGGGCCGTGAAGGCCGCGCTCAGACCCTTGACGAACCGGCTGGCGATCAGCAGCGGACCCGAGTCCACGAGCCCGCCGAGCAGCGAGGCGAGCGCGAAGACACCGAGGGCGACGAGGAACACCTGACGCCGGCCGAGCAGGTCGGCGGTGCGGCCGCCGAGGAGGAGCAGGCCGCCGTAGCCCAGGATGTAGCCGCTGACGATCCATTGCAGCGTCGAGGTGGACAGGTGCAGGTCGGAGCCGATGGACGGCAGCGCGACGCCGACCATCGACACGTCCAGCGCGTCCAGGAACATCGCCGCGCAGAGCACCAGCAGGGTGCCCCACAGCCGGGGGGTCCAGCGAACCGCCGGGGACGGTGCCGTGGAGTGGGTGAGCGGAGAGGTCATGCCGACGACACTACATGCGCATGCATGAGATGCAAATGCATTTAATTCCGATGCAATAATCTTGCTTCTCTGCTACGGTGCGCCCATGGCGTCGAACAGGGCCGAGCAGGCGCTCGTGGAGCAGTGGCGGGACATCCTGGGACTGCATGCCCGCACCCAGTGCGAGCTGGACCGGGCCCTGCACGGACACGGCCTGTGTGCCAGCGACTTCGAGGTCCTCGACCTGCTGGCCGAGGGCGCGGCGGCGGACGGCGGCTGCGCCTACCGCGTGCAGGAGATCTCCGAGCGCGTCCATCTCAGCCAGAGCGCGCTGTCCCGGCTGATCGGGCGCCTGGAGAAGGACGGCCTGGTCGAGCGCGCCATGTGCGCCGAGGACCGGCGCGGGGTCCGGGTGGCGCTCACACCGAAGGGGCGCGCGCTGCACGGCGAGGTACGGCCGGTGCAGCGCGCGGTGCTGACCCGGATGCTGACCGAGGGCGACTGACCCGACGTCAGATCCCGCTCTTCTCCTGCCAGAGGGCGGCGAGGGAGCGGTCACCGGACACGTTCGGCACGGGCCTGCGGTTCCACAGCGCAAGGTACAACTCGTCGGCCGGACCGGACAGTTCGGCTTCCGCCTCCCCGCTCTCCGCCCGCACGGTCACCGGCGGCTCGGGCGTCAGCCGTACGGTCCACACCGCGTCCGGCCCCGCGTCCAGCGCCCGCACCCGCAGCAGGCGCGGCTCGTCGGTACGGACGCGGCTCCTGGGGCGGGCGTGGAAGCCGCGCAGCAGTTCGTCGATGCCGTCCACCGCGAAGTCCGCCCTGACCGGCGAGGCCGTACCGCCCCGTGCGGCCTCGGCGTCGTACCGGTGGACGGTCGTCTCGTGCGCCTGGCGCCGGGTCCAGAACGCCAGCGGTGAGGGGTTGGGCGCCGGGTGGAAGGTCCAGCACTCGAGGTCGGCGGGCGCGGCGGCCAGCGTGTCGACCAGCAGGCGGTGACTGTCCCGGTACCAGTCCACCAGTTCGTCACCGTCCAGGTCCGGCAGGTCGCCGAAGGGGCGGGGTTCCGTGTGCCCCTCGGCGACGAGGGCCGCGGCCCACCGGTGCACCGCGCCGGTGTGCCGCAGCAGGTCGCGCACCTGCCACTCCGGGCAGGTCGGCACCTTGGCATCGGTCCCGGCCGCGGCGGCGGCCGCCGCGAGCAACCGGCCCTCCCGGTCCAGGGTCTGAAGGAAGTCGGCAGTGTCCATGGGGGTGAGTGTGCCCGATGGGTGTGCTCGCGGGGCCGGCAATTTCCACGCGGCGCCGGCCGGGCCCGCCGGCCGGGGCCGGGCGATGGTGTCTTCCCGGTGCGCCGAAGGTCGCGGCCGCCGATGCCGGCCGTGGCCTCAGGCGCCCATCGTCCGCCGCGTGCACACCCCGATGGCCGTGGCGACGGCAGCCAGGGCCGCCACGCTGGTGAGTGCGGCCGGCAGGGAGAACCAGTCGGCCATGAACCCGATCGCGGGCGGCCCGAGCAGCATGCCGCCGTAGCCGAACGTCGAGGCGACGGCCACGCCGGACGGGCCGGTCAGCGCGCCCGCCCGCTCCACGGCGACCGGGAACAGGTTGGCGAGCCCGAGCCCGGTGACCGCGAAGCCGATCAGCGCGGCCCACACGGACGGCGCGAGGGAGCCGAGCAGCATGCCCACCGCCGCGACGGTGCCGCCGGTGATCACCGTGCGGGCGCGGCCGAGGCGCTCCAGGAGGGTCGTGCCGGTCGCCCGGCCCGCGGTCATGGCCAGCGCGAAACACGCGTACCCGGCCGCCGCCACGCCGGACGACGCCGCGAGGTCCTGCTGCAGGTGGAGCGCGCCCCAGTCGGCCATGGCCCCTTCGCCGTAGGCGGTGCACAGCGCGATCAGCCCGAAGACGACGACCAGTCCGCGGCCGCCCGGCCGCCGCGCCGCGGTACGGTGCGCCGCCGGGGGCGGGGAGGGCGCGCGGTCCGCCGGGACGGGCGGCTCCTGCTGCAGCAGGACGCGCCCGGCGACGGCCGTGACGAGGAGCCCGATCAGGGTGAGGCCGAACAGATGCCGCGTGGGGGAGAGCGCACCGGCGACCAGTCCGCCGAGACCGGCGCCGATCATGCCGCCGAGGCTGAACGCGGCATGGAACGACGGCATGATCGGCCTCCGCAGCGCGGCCACCAGATCGACGGCGGCGCTGTTGAAGGCGACGTTGATACCGCCGTAGGCGGCGCCGAAGACGAGGAGTACGGCGCCGAGGGCGGGCGCGGAGTGGGTCAGCGGGGGCAGGCTGACGCTGAGGGAGAGCAGGACGGCGCAGACCACGGTGACCGGATGGCTGCCGTAGCGGCGGCAGAGCCGACCGGTCAGCGTCATCGTGATGACGGCGCCCGCGGAGACGCCCAGGAGGGCGAGGCCCAGGGCGCCGGCCGAGGAGTCGGTCTGCTGTTTGATGGCGGGGATGCGGACCACCCAGCCCGCGAAGACGAAGCCGTCGAGGGCGAAGAAGGCGGTGAGTGCGATGCGGAGCCGGGCGAGATCGCGGCTGCCACCCGGCACGACGCTGTGCGTTCGGGGTTTGTTTATTTGCGGCACAAAGTCAGGCTAGGCGGGGTGCGGGGATGGGGCAAGCGAAATGCCGGAGGGGTGCGGCGACCCGGCGGCGTGATGGAGGCGAGGGGTGCGAGGGAGGCGTACACCGGGCGCGTTCGCGCCGGTGTCCTGCGCGGTGGGCGGGGCGCGGAGGTGGGCCAGGGTGGCGCCGTGCCCTCCCGTCTGCGTGGGCCTCGGCTCGGCGGACTCCGTGCCCGCCCTGGATCGGGCGGACTCAACTCCCTTGGCGGTCGGCCGGGAACGTCTGTGTCCCTTGGCGTCGGCACCGCGCCCGGCAGTGGTGACCAGCCCGACCCGGTGTCGCTCAGGACCGGAGCCCGACTGCCCGAGAACCGGCCCGATATGCCCCGGCCTGCGCCTACTTGTGCTCGCTCGGGCAGGCGACGCCGCCAACGCGACGGGAGGTCATGCCATGTTCGGCGGCCTCCTCGGCGGGCCATGCCCGTTCCGCGGTCGGATACAGGTCGGTTAATGCTTGCTCACGACCTGGTTGCCGACGGGTGAGCGGGCCATGATGGGCCCATGACGTTGGCCTCGCGCGCGCTCGCGCAACTGGCGACCTGGCCCGACCTGAGCCAGGCGGTCCCGAGCTGCGGTCAGGGACAGGCGGTGAGTTCGGCCCAGGGCGAGATCGCCCACTTCCACTCGGACCGCGACGTGGATCTGCGGCTGACCGACCGGGCGATCCGGCGGTTCGCCAAGGACCTCAGGGACGTGGGCGCGATCAGGATCGTGCCCGGTTCCCAGTGGGTGACCCTGCGCCTCGACGCGGCGAGCGACGTCGACCTGCTGCTCACCCTGGTGAGCGTGGCGCTCCAGGCCCAGCAGACCTGGCCCGACCCGCTCGACCGGCCTCCGGTGGGCTGCAACGACCAGCGGGGCGCGGGGTTCGTGAAGGCCGACCACGGCGGCCTCTGAGCCCACGCCTGCGACGAGTCGCCCGTCACACGGCGACGACCCGGACGCCCGCCTCCTCGAAGCGGCGCACCGTCTCCTGCCCCACCGCCGTGTCGGTCACGAGCGTGTCCACCAGCTCCGCCCCGCAGATCCGGGCGAACGCCCGCTGGCCCAGCTTGCTGGAGTCCGCGGCGACCACCACCCGCTCGGCGCGCTCGCACAGCAGCCGGTTGATCGCGGCCTCCGCCTCGTCATGGGCCGCCGCGCCGTGCGTGACGTCGAAAGCGACGACTCCGAGCACCGCCACGTCGAGCGTGATCTGACCGAGTACCCCGTCCGCGAGCGGGCCGATCAGCTCGTAGGACTGCGGGCGCGCCACACCGCCCGTCACCACGATCTTGAACTGGGGCCGCACGGCGAGCTCGTTGGCGATGTTGAGCGCGTTGGTGACGATGGTCAGCGCGGGCGATCCGGTGGACAGATCGCCGCGCACGGCCAGGGCGCGGGCCACCTCCGTGGTGGTCGTGCCGCCGGTCAGCCCCACCGCCTCGCCCGGCGCGACGAGTTCGGCCACGGCCTTGGCGATGCGCTGCTTCTCCGAGGCGCGACGAGCCGTCTTGTAGCGCAGCGGGAGTTCGTACGACACCCCGTGCACCACCGCGCCGCCCCGGGTGCGCACCAGCATCTGCTGCTCGGCGAGCTGGTCGAAGTCCCGGCGGATCGTCGCCGCCGACACCTCCAGCTCGGCCGCCGCCTCCTCCACCTCCAGCCGGCCGCGCTCGACGAGCAGTTCCAGCAGCGCCTTCCAGCGGGCGTCCCGGGACATCCGCAGCCTCCGTTCCGAAGTGTTCCCGGTGACCCTAGCGCACCTGACTCTGCGCACGAATGCTTGATTGTGCTCGAAAGCTCGCTATACCTTGCAGGAACAATCAGCAAGCTGAATCAGCAAGGGGGAGGGTGTGGGCATGACCCATGTCGAGAACGAGCTGAACAGCCAGCCGGAGTGCTGGATACGGGCGGCCGAGGAGGCGGGGCGGCACCGGGACGCGCTGCCGGGGCGGGGGGAGCGGGTCGCGATCGTGGGGTGCGGGACCTCGTACTTCATGGCGCAGGCGGTGGCCGGTCTGCGCGAGGCCGCCGGACAGGGCGAGACCGACGCGTTCGCGGCCTCCGAGTTCCCGTACGGGCGCGTCTACGACCGGGTGGTGGCCCTCACCCGCTCCGGCACCACCACCGAAGTGCTGCAACTGCTGGGCGAGTTGAGGGGGACGACCCGGACCACCGCCGTCATAGGCGACCCGGACACCCCGGTGACGTCGGCCGCCGACGACCTCGTGGTGCTGGACTTCGCCGACGAACGCTCCGTCGTCCAGACCCGGTTCGCCACCACCGCCCTCACCCTCCTGCGCGCCCATGTCGGCCTGCACACCGACTCCGTCGTCACCGACGCCCGTACGGCCCTGTCCACTCCTCTTCCCGAGGAACTCGTCGCCTGCAAGCAGTTCACCTTCCTCGGGCGCGGCTGGACCGTCGGGCTCGCGAGCGAGGCCGGGCTGAAGATGCGCGAGGCCTCGCTGTCCTGGACCGAGGCGTATCCGGCGATGGAGTACCGGCACGGCCCGATCAGCATCACCACCGAGGGCAGGGCGACCTGGATGCTCGGCGCGGCACCCGACGGCCTCGACCGGCAGGTCCGGGCCACCGGCGGACTGTGGGTCGGCGGCACACTCGACCCGCTCGCCGAACTCGTCCGCGTCCAGCGGCTCGCGGTCGCCGTCGCCGCAGCCCGCGGCCTCGACCCCGACCAGCCGCGCCATCTCACCCGCTCGGTGATCCTCGCCCCCTGAGACCCGACCCGCGCCCGGAAGGACACCGCACGTGCCCCTCACGTCCACCGGCGAGCTGGTGACCGCCGCCGCCGGGACCAGATCCGCCGTCGCCGCCTTCAACGTCATCACCCTCGAGCACGTCGAGGCCGTCATCGCCGGCGCCGAGTCGGCCGGCGCGCCGGTCGTGCTCCAGGTCAGCGAGAACGCCGTCAAGTTCCGCTACGGGCGGCTGCTGCCGCTGGCCCGGGCCGCCGTTGCCGCGGCCGAACGCGCCACCGTTCCCGTGGCGTTGCACCTCGACCATGTGCAGAGCGACCACCTGCTGCGCCAGGCGACCGACGCCGGGTTCAGCTCGGTGATGTACGACGCGGCCCGGCTGCCGTACGCCGACAACCTCTGTGCCACCCGGGCCGCCGCCGACTGGGCGCACGCCCAGGGCCTGTGGATCGAGGCCGAGTTGGGTCAGATCGGCGGCAAGGACGGCCGGCTCCCGCTGGACGCGCACGCGCCCGGCGCCCGCACCGACCCTGACCAGGCCCGCGACTTCGTGGCCCGCACCGGTGTCGACGCGCTCGCCGTCGCCGTCGGCAGTGTGCACGCGATGACCACCCGCACCGCCGCGCTCGACCACGGCCTGCTCAAACGGCTGTCCGCCGCGCTGTCCGTCCCCCTCGTCCTGCACGGCTCCTCCGGGGTCCCGGACGACGGCCTGGTCGCGGCGGTGGCCGGCGGCATCGCCAAGGTCAACGTCGGCACGGCGCTGAACGCCGCCATGACCGGCGCGATCCGCGAGTTCCTCGCGGCGCATCCGGAAGCCGTCGACTCCCGTACGTACCTGAGCGTGGGGCGGGAGGCGATGGCAGGGGAGGTGCGGCGGATCATCGGCGTCCTGTCAACGAGGGACTAGCCCCTCTTGACGGCCCTCAGGACCACGAACTTCGGGTCGGAGGCGACCAGTTCACTGTTACCGAACAGTCGCCTCAGCTTCACGTGATACCCCAGATGCCGGTTCCCGATCACCCACAGGTCACCCCCCGGCCGGAGCGCGCGGCGCGCCCCCGTGAACATCCGCCACGCCGTCGTGTCGCTCGTGGCCTGGTGGGAGTGGAACGGCGGGTTGTTCAGGACGAGGTCCACACTGCCGGGCGCCACCCCGGCCAGCCCGTCGCCGACCCGGAACTCCGCGTGCCCGGGCACCCCGTTGGCCTTGTAGGTCGCCTCCGCCGAGGCCACCGCCTGGAAGGACTCGTCCACGAACAGCACCTCGGCCGCCGGATCGGCGAGCGCCATCGCCGTACCGACGACGCCGTTGCCGCACCCGAGGTCCACCACCCGGCCCGCGCCCGGTCCGGGCAGGTGCTGCAGGAAGAAGCGGGTGCCGATGTCGAGGCGGTCGGCGCAGAAGACCCCGGCGTGGTTGACGACCGTGCGCCCGGAGACGACGCCGATGCCGTCCGGGAGCGCGTAGCTGTACGGCCACGGGTTCGGCGGCCGCTCCAGCGCCGGGTCCGGGGTGCAGAAGATCAGCCGGGCCTTCTGCTGCGCGTGCGAGGTCCGGGTCGGGCCGAGGATCCGCTCGAACAACTGCAGCGTGGAGGTGTGGATCTCCTTCACCATCCCGGTGCCGACGACCACCGTGCCGGCGTGCACGGCGGGCGCCAGCCGCAGCAGCTGGTCCTCCAGCAGCGCCAGGCTCTTCGGCACCCGCACCAGCAGCACGTCCACCCGATCCGGCGGCGGATCCTGGGTGGTCAGCAACTGGACGCGACCGGGCTCGACACCGGCCCGCGCCAGATTCGCCCGGGTCGCCTCCTGGCCCAGGAAGGAGTCGGTGATCTGCGCCGGCCGGTGCTCCGCGAGCGCCGTCGCCAGCGCCCCCCAGCGGTCCCCGACCACCACGACCGAGCCCGTGAGCGGCACCCCCTCCTCGGCCAGGTGGCGCAGCAGGTACGCGTCGGAGGCGTCCCAGGCGCGCAGCCGGTCGCGGGGATCCTCGGGGAAGCGGGACAGCTCTGCCTCGCCCCACGGTGTCGTCATACGGTCGCTCATCGTGCCTCCCAGGCTAGCGGAGCCGCAGCTCAGCACTGGTGGGGCAGGATGGGTGCATGGAGGACGAGCTGTTTGCCCGGGAGCGCGCGGAGGTCGCGCCGGGCGCCGTGCACGTCCCGGACTGGCTGGACAGCGTCGGGCAGCGCGAGCTGCTGGCCGCCTGCCGCCAGTGGGCGCGGCCGCCCGCCGGACTGCGCACCGTCCGCACCCCGGGCGGCGGCACGATGACCGCCCGGCAGGTCTGCCTCGGCCGGCACTGGTACCCGTACGGCTACGCCCGCACGGCCGTCGACGGCGACGGCGCGCCGGTGAAGCCGTTCCCGGCCTGGCTCGGCGCGCTGGGCCGCCGCGCCGCCGCCACCGCGCTGGGCCCGCAGGAGCCGTACGCCTACGACATCGCGCTGATCAACTTCTACGACGGCGACGCCCGCATGGGCATGCACCGCGACAGCGACGAGAAGGCGGACGCGCCGGTGGTGTCGCTGAGCCTGGGCGACACCTGTGTCTTCCGGTTCGGGAACACCGAGACGCGGGGCAAGCCCTACACGGATGTCGAGTTGCGCAGCGGCGATCTGTTCGTGTTCGGCGGGCCGTCGCGGCTCGCCTACCACGGGGTTCCGCGGGTGTACGGGGGCACCGCGCCGACCGGGTTGGGCCTGTCCGGTCGGCTGAACATCACACTTCGGGTCAGCGGCCTGTAGGCCGCCGCACCTGGGGATCATGGGAGACTCGCCCTCATGAGCGGCAAGGCGGACCCCGGGACGGCAGGGGAGAGGACCACCTCGAGGGCGCGACTGGACCGGGGGCGCGGAGCGCTCGGACCCGCGCTGGAGCTGGTGCACACCGGACGGGCGCCGACCCGGGCCGTGCTCACCGCGGAACTCGGGGTGACCCGGGCGACGGCCGGCGCGGTGGCCGCCGAGCTGGAGGCGCTCGGGCTGATCCGGGTGGACGCCCGGCCGGGCGCCGCGGCCGGCTCCCAGGGCCGCCCCTCGCACCGGCTGCAGGTCGCCGAGGACGGCCCGGTGGCGCTCGCCGCACAGGTCCACGCCGACGGTTTCCGGGCCGCGCTGGTCGGCCTCGGCGGGCGGATCGTGGCCACCGCGCCCGGCTGCGAGACCGTCGACGCCGACCCGGCGAAGGTGCTCGGCTCGGTGGTGGAAGCGGGCGCTGAACTGCTGCGCACGACCGGCCGCCGGTGTGTCGGCGCCGGGCTCGCCGTACCGTCCGCCGTGGCCGAACCCGACGGCCTCGCCCTCAACCCGCTGCACCTGGCCTGGCCGGTCGGCGCACCCGTCCGGCGGATCTTCGCGGAGTGCGTGCGCGCGGCGGGCCTCACCGGTCCGGCCTTCGCGGGCAACGACGTCAACCTCGCCGCCCTCGCCGAACACCGGCACGGCGCCGGCCGGGGCGCCCGGGACCTGCTGTGCGTGGCCACCGGGCACCGCGGTGTCGGCGGCGCCCTGGTGCTGGACGGCCGCCTGCACACCGGGAGTTCGGGCCTCGCGCTGGAGGTCGGCCATCTCACGGTCAACCCGGAGGGCCGCCCCTGCCACTGCGGCAGCCGCGGCTGTCTGGACGTCGAGGCCGACCCGCTGGCGCTGCTGGTCGAGGCGGGCCGCGAGCCGGGCCCCGAGGTGTCGTTGCTCCAACAGGCCAACGACCTGCTGCGCAGCCAGTACGACGACCCGCTCGTCCGCACGGCCGCCGAGGCCCTGATCGACCGTCTGGGCCTGGGCCTGGCCGGACTGGTCAACATTCTCAACCCCGACCGCATCATCCTCGGCGGCCTCCACCGCACCCTCCTGGACGCCGATCCCGGCCGGCTCCGCGCGGTGGTCGCCGACCGCAGCCTGTGGGGCCAGAGCGGCGGCGTGCCCATCCTGCCCTGCACCCTGGACCACAACAGCCTGGTGGGAGCTGCCGAACTGGCCTGGCAGCCGGTCCTGGACGACCCGCTGGGGGCGCTGCGCTGACGGCGGTCCCGGCGCCCCCGGTGGGACCGCGCGGTCACCCGTCAGGGCGGCCGGGAAAAGCCCCGGACGGCAGGGCAGGAGTCACCTCCGGAACGGGAACGATCGCCCTTGCGCACAGGGTTGGAATGCACGTGAAGGCCGCCGGAGAACCCCCGGCCGAGCCTGCCGGGGGACAGGAGCTCACCGCCAGTCGACCGCGAAGGCCCGCCCCGGATGCTCGGTGAGGATCCGGCCCGTCAACTCCGCACCCAGCTCCGCCGCAAGCCGCGGCCGGACCCTGTCCAGCAGATGGCGCATACCGGGACCGCCGTCGACCGAGCGGGCCCCGGAGACCACCGTGTCGCCGCCGAGCAGGAGCCGGTCACCGAAGCCGGCCTCCGCCAGGGCCCGTACCGCCTGTGGCATCCGCCAGTCGGTGGCGTGATGGGCGCGGGAGGGCCCGTCGAAGGCGAGCCAGCAGCCCGAGGCGGCGGCCTGCCGCTGCACCACCGGGTCGGGGAAGCGGTTCAGATGACCCAGGATCACCCGGTCGCCGGGCACCTCCAACTCGCCGCACAGCAGGTCGAGTACGTCCAGCGCGGCGGTGCCCAGCTCCAGGTGGACGGCGATGGGCGCACCAGTGGCGTGGTGGGCCTCGGCCGCCGCGGCCATGGTCCGGCGGGCGTGCGCGTCGAGCGCGTGGAAGCCGCCCGCCACCTTGATCAGACCGGCGCGCACCCCGCTCGTGCCGATGCCCTCGGTCAGCTCGGACACGAACAGCTCGGCCAGCCGGCCACGCAGCGAGTCGAGCAACCCCCGGTCGTAGTGCGCGGCTTGGTGCAGTCCGGTGGCGCAGACCAGCCGCACACCGGTGGCCCGGGACAGCTCCGGCAGGTCCGCAGCCCGCCGTCCCATGCCGTACGGCGTCCACTGCACGACGGCCGCTCCGCCCGCCGCCCGGAACGCGGCCAGCTCCGCCCGCGCGGCCGACAGGTCGTTCAGCTCCTGGCCCGGCAACTGCGGGCTGCTCAGGAAGAGATGGTCGTGCGCGTCGCACACGCCCAGCTCCTCGGGCCGGATGTCGCCGAGGACCGTCCGGACGTGGCTCACCACTGCCGCCCGCGCGGCAGCCGCTCCCGGCCGGGCGCGGACAGGTGCAGTACCCGGTAGAGGTCCCCGTCGGCCTTGGGCGTGTCGTGCTCCCAGAGCGAGAAGTGCACCAGCTCCCACGCGCGCGTGTCCACGGCCGCCGCCGCGAGGACGGCGCCGTCCTCCGCCGCCAGCCGCCCGGTCTCGGCCGCCGCGTCCGCCATGAACGCGGCCAACTCCACGCCCTCCGGTACCGGTCGGCGCCGGCGCACGGCGAATGCGGGCGCGGACCCGGCCGCGGTGCCCTCCTCGAACGCCAGGCCCGTCCACTGCCGTATCGCCGGCCGGCCGAAGTCGTTCACGGGCCTCTGGAAGGCGCCGCCCCACAGGAAGCTGTTCATACCCTCCACGGTGTTCCAGAGGTAGAACGGCCCGTACTGGTTCACCGGCGAGCCGTGCACTCCGCGCTCGCGCAGCACGTACGTCTTGATGCCGAGGCCGTCCCAGTCGTCCAGCAGGTGCGCGACGCGGGCGATACGGGAGCGGATGATGCCCATGTCGTAGTCGGCGGGCAGGGTGAACTCGTACTGCATGGCGTGCATGTCCTGCATCCCTTCTCAGACGGGGTGGTCGCAGTTCTCCGGTCCGGGAGTCCGGGGTGCGAGCAGGGAGAGCAGACCGCGCACCCCGGCGTCGAAGGCGGCGGGGGAGCCGGAGGCACGGGCGAGGACATAGCCGCCCTGCACGGTGGCGAGGACCGCCGCGCCGATCTCCTCGCCGTCCAGTGAGGACGCGAACTGCCCCTGCCGCTTGCCCTCTTCGACGACTCCGGCGATCCGCTCCCGGATCCACGCGATCGTCTCGTCCACCGGCGCGCGCAGCTCGTCGCTGGCGACGATGTCCGGGTCCATGGTCAGCCGCCCGATCGGGCAGCCGCGCAGCACGTCACGCTCGCGCAGCAGATACGCCTCGATGCGTTCGTACGGCGTGCCCGGACCGTCCAGAACCTGCTCGGCGGTGGTCCGCAGCTCCTGTGCGGTCCGCCGGATCGCCGCCAGGGCGAGGTCCGGCTTGCCCTTGAAGTGGTGGTACATGCTGCCCTGGCCGGCGCCCGCGCGCTCCAGGATCGCCTTGGGGCTCGTGCCCACGTACCCGCGCTCCCACAGCAGCTCACGGGTGGACTCGATCAGTCGTTCCGAGGTGCTCATGCCTCCACTGTACATACTAGTAGTTACAGAACGCCAGTCCCGCGGAAGCAGCGGCGCGGCCCACCCGTACTCCCGTGGAGGTACGCGCACTGCCGCCGCCCGCACGACGACCCGGACCCCCTGTCGGAGGGAGTCTCGTGGCATCCCCGAAGACCGAGACGAACAACGGAGATGACCCGAGATGCAGACCCTGGCGAACTGGGACGGCGGACCCGGCCCGTGGATCCTGTTCTTCCCGCTGATCTGGGCGGCCGTGGTGGTCGGCGCCGTCACCTTCCTGCGCCGCACGGGCCTGCGCGGACGCGGCGGCCCCTGGCGGCACATGGACGGCTCACGCCCGGCGGGCGACTCGCCGCTCGCGGTCCTCGGCCGCCGCTTCGCCGCCGGCGAGATCGACGAGGACGAGTACTGGCGCCGCCAGTCCGTCCTGGAGGAGCACTTCGGCCGCGCGGGCAAGGGAGGCACGGCATGACCACGACCGCGCTGCGGGCCGCGGCCCGTGTGGTGGACGCGGTGAAGGTGTACGGCGGTGGCGACACCGCCGTACGCGCCCTGGACGGCGTCGACGTCTCCTTTCCCGCCGGACGCTTCACGGCGATCATGGGTCCCTCGGGCTCCGGCAAGTCCACCCTCATGCACTGCGCGGCCGGCCTCGACACACTCACCTCCGGCGCCGCCTGGATCGGCGACACCGAACTCGGCGCGCTGGACGACCGGCGCCTTACCCTGCTGCGCCGCGACCGGGTCGGCTTCGTGTTCCAGGCGTTCAACCTGGTGCCGACGCTGACGGTCGCGGAGAACATCACCCTGCCCCTGGACCTGGCGGGGCGGCGCGGCGACCGGGACTGGATCGATGCGCTCGTCGACGTCGTCGGCCTGCGCAACCGGCTGCACCACCGTCCCTCGGAGCTCTCCGGCGGCCAGCAGCAACGCGTCGCCGTGGCCCGGGCGTTCGCCGGGCGGCCCGACGTGGTCTTCGCCGACGAGCCGACCGGAAACCTCGACTCCCGCTCCGGCACGGAGGTCCTCGGCCTCCTCGGCCGTGCCGTACGGCAGATGGACCGTACGGTCGTGATGGTCACGCACGACCCGGTGGCCGCCGCACACGCCGACGAGGTGCTCTTCCTCGCCGACGGACGGCTGGTCGACCGGATGGAGTCGCCGACCGCGGACCGCGTCCTGGACCGCATGAAAGCCTTCGAGGTGCGGTCATGAACGCCTCGCTCCGGCTCAGCCTCACGTCGCTGCGCGCCCACCGGCGCCGGTTCGCGGGCACCTTCCTCGCCGTCTTCCTCGGGGTCGCCTTCCTCACCGGCACGCTCGTCATGGGCGACACGTTGCGCGCGAGCTTCGGCAGCATGTTCGGCGAGGCCACCAGCGGCACGGACGCCGTCGTACGCGGCGCCGACGCCATCACCACACCGGGCCAGGCCCAGGGCGTACGGCGGCCCGTGGACATCTCGCTGGTCAAGACCGTCGAGCGGATCCCCGGCGTGGCCGCGGCGGCCCCGGACATCCAAGGCGCCGGGCAGCTCGTCGGCTCCGACGGCAAACCGGTCGGCGGCCAGGGACCGCCCACCATCGCCGGCAACTGGATCACCGACCCGCACCTCAACCCGTACCGGCTCGCCGAAGGCCGGGCCCCGGCCGGGTCGGGCGAGGTCGTGGTCAACCGGGGTGCCGCGAAGAAGGGCGGTCTGAAGATCGGTGACACCACGACCCTGCGCACCCCGGACCCCGTGAAGGTCACCGTCGTCGGGCTCGCCACCTTCGGCGGTCAGGACGGCATGGCCCAGGTGACGTACACCGGCATGACCCGGGCCGACGCCGAGAAGTACCTCACCGCGCGGCCCGGCCAGGCGGCGTCCATCGCGGTGCGGGCCGAACCCGGCGTCAGCCAGCAGGACCTGGTCCGGCGGCTGACCCCCGTGCTGCCCAAGGGAGTCGAGGCCATCACCGGTCAGCAGTCGGCGCAGGAGAACACCGACATGATCTCCAGCCAGTTCCTGACCATCTTCACCACCTTCCTGCTCGTGTTCTCCGGCGTCGCCCTCCTCGTCGCCACCTTCTCCATCCACAACACGTTCGCCATCGTGGTGGCCCAACGCACCCGGGAGAACGCCCTGTTGCGTGCCCTCGGCGCGGCCCGTCGCCAGGTGACCGCCGCCGCCCTCACTGAGGCCTGCCTCGTCGCGGTCACCGCCTCCCTCACCGGACTCGCGGGCGGCATCGGCATCGCCGCGGGCCTCCAGGCGCTGTTCCCGGCGATCGGATTCCCGTTCCCCGACGGCGACCTGGTCATCAAGACGCTGTCGATGGTGCTGCCGCTCGCGGTGGGGATCGTGGTCTGCCTGGGCTCCGCGCTCCTGCCGGCCCGGCGCGCCGGACGGACGGCGCCGCTCGCCGCCCTGCGCGAGACGGCCGTCGACGCCTCCGGTGCGTCCCGCATCCGGGGGATCGCCGGGAGCGGCCTCGGCGCGCTGGCGCTCGCCACGACCCTGACCGGCGTCCTCGTCTCCCCGTCCGTGTGGCTGGCGGGCGTCGGCGCGCTGCTCGCCCTGGTGGCGTTCGTCGTCCTCGGCCCGGTCGCCGCCACCACGGCCGTACGGCTGCTCGGCGGGCCCCTGGACCGGCTGCGCGGGGTCACCGGCTCCCTCGCCCGGCGCAACGCCCTGCGCAGCCCGAAGCGGACCGCGGCCACCGCGAGCGCGCTGATGATCGGCGTGGCCGTGGTGTCGCTGTTCACCGTCTTCGGCGCCTCGCTGAAGGCCACGATGGACCGGACGGTGTCCCGGTCCTTCGCCGGCGACGTGGCCGTCAGCAGCCCGTCCTTCGGCGCGGGCGGCAGCGGACTCAGCCCCCGGCTGGCCCCCGCACTCCAACGGCTGCCCCAGGTGGACACGGCCGTCGGACTCGGCCGCGGGGTCGCCGAAGTCGACGGCAGCGGCAGGGCGTTGACCGTCACCGACCCGGCCGCGCTGGCCCGCACCTTCGACCTCGGCACGGTCACCGGCTCCCTGCGGGACCTCGGCACCGATGGCATCGCCATCACCCGCAAGGAGGCCGACCGGCAGCACCTGCGCACCGGCGGCACGGCCCGGCTGACCTTCACCGACGGAAAGACGGAGGACTTCACCGTCCGTGCCGTGTACGGCCAGTCGGAACTCGCCGGCGACTACGTCATCACCCGTGCAGCCTGGGCCCCGCACCGCACCCAGGACGCGGACACCCTGATCGCCGTCACCTTCAGGCACGGGGTGAGCGCCGACGCGGGCAAGGCGGCGGTGCGGAAGGTCGTCGCAGAGTACGGCAACCCGTCCGTGCAGACCCGGCACGAGTACGCGCAGTCGTCGGCGGGCGGCATCGACATGATGCTCACCCTCGTCTACGCGCTGCTCGCCCTCGCCGTGGTCATCGCCCTGCTCGGCATCGCCAACACGCTGACCCTCGCGGTGCACGAACGCACCCGGGAACTCGGCCTGCTGCGGGCCGTCGGCCAGACCCGCGCCCAGCTGCGGGCCATGGTCCGCTGGGAGTCGGTCCTGGTCGCCGCGTTCGGCACGGCCGGCGGCCTCGGGCTCGGTGCCTTCCTGGGCTGGGTGCTGGTGAAGGCCTCCGACGGCGCGAGCGACACCGCGTTCGCCTTCGCCCTCCCGCCCGCGCGCCTCACGGTCGTCGCCCTCGTCGGCCTCACCGCCGGTGCCCTGGCGGGCCTCCGCCCGGCCGCGCGTGCGGCGCGGCTGGACGTCCTGCGGGCCATCGCGACGGAGTGACTGCGTCGCGTTGGCCGGGCGCCTACCCGGTGGGCGGGTGCAGACCGTTCGCGGGTGCGGGTACGTAGGGGCTGGTCGCGCCCACGCGGCGGAGCCGCATATCGATACAGCCCCGCGCCCCGTTGGGGCGCTGCAGTGCCGTCGGCTGCCAGGTTCTGCCGCCGCTGCGGGCAGTTGTGCCGCTGGGGCGGCACAGGTGGGCGCAGCGGCACCCGGCCAGTGCCGGGGGAGCGACCCCACCGCGGCCGGCACCAGCGCCCCGCACCCTGCCTGCGCCGGTGGGCGAGTCATCGTCGCCCCCGGCGCGGGCAGGGTCACCGCCCGGTCAGCCGGGAACGGTTGACCGGGCGGGAGCCTGGGTGCCGGGAGCGGCGGACGCGCTCGCCACGGTCGTCGCGCTCGCCATCGGCGCCGCCGCAACGGGCGCTTCGGCGGTCAGGGTGACCCCGGCCCCGACAGGACTCCCCACCGGTGCCTTGGCCGCCGTGCCGACGCGGACCGGCTCCGGTGCGGGCCGTACCTCGGCGGAGCGGCGCGGGGCACGGGTCGGCCCAGGTCGTACTGCCGCGGGTGCGGACAGCGTGAACCAGACGACCTTGCCGTTCTCGCCGTCCGGCCGCGCACCCCAGCTCTCGCTCACCGCCGCCACCATCGCCAGCCCCCGCCCGCAGGTGGCCAGCGGGCCACCGTCCGGCAGGTCCGCGACGTCGGCCGGCACCGGAAGCCGTGGGTCGTTGTCGCGCACCGAGACCGTCAGTCGGTCCGGAGCCAGCTCCAGCTCGACCGTGCACGACTTGTCGGGTCTGGCATGCCGGTGGACGTTGCTGAGCAGCTCCGTCACACCGAGCGCGGCCCGGTCTGTCAACGCGTCCATGTGCCAGTAGCGCAACTGCGCAGATACGATTCTGCGGACCTGGCCGATCCGCGACGGCAGGGCTTGGAGCTCCACCGTGCAGTGCCTGCTTGGGTGACTGATCACGGCTGCGACTCCCCGATGTAGAGGTCCGAAGGGACCGGAAGAACACGGAGAACAACGGATCCAGCAGGGTGCTTGCGTCCAAACGTCCGCCTGCTGTCGTGGCCGGCGGGCTGGTTCGCAGCGTTATCGCCGGTAAACCCAGAGTGACGTGAGACCAGCGTGACGCAGCGGATGCGGTACCGCAACTCGCCGCGACGGACCGCTGCTCGGAGTAACGCGACCGGCCTGTTCCCCGGCCGGCGGCCGTACGGCGGTCAGCCGCGGCGTCCGGCGGCCCGGCGCACCGCCTCGATGAACCGCCGCGCGGCGGGCGGACCCGGTTCGCCCGGAGCGGGGTCGTGCTCGCCCAGCGTCAGCAGGTACCGCTTGCCGTTGAGATCGGCCAGCGCCTTGTCGTCCGGCCGGAACCACGGCCGGGACGCGCGCACCGCCTGCACCGGGGCACTGTCGATCTCGCTGCCGTAGCTGGTGAGCAACTCCAGCCTGCCGTCGTTGATCCGGACCTGACCGGCCCGGGTGAGCGAACGCAGCCGCTTGCCGATCCGCACTCCCGTGGCTGTGAACTCCGGCTCCGCCATCGTCGACCGCCCCCTTGCCCGTGTGCTTCCGCGATCCAGTGTGCGCCCGCGTCCGATCCGTTGTGCGCCCGCGCCCGATGCCGTGTGCGCTCGCATCCGGGACGATCGCCCCGTCGCGTGCAGTCTGCCCCGATGCGGCCGGGAACACCAGTACACGCGGGACGCCCGCGGCAGCCGTCCGGAGCACTCCCGCCAATGCGCCCCCGAATGCCGCGCAGCCTTGTGCCCCAGAGCGGCTTTGGGTGGCTCAAAGATGCGTTTATGCAGGTGGGAAGCGGTGTGAAAGATGCCTATGCTCGACTTGCCGGCCGCGCGAGGCGTCGTCGGCGCCCAGCCTAAGGAGCACCGCCGTGAGCACCACCCACCAGACCCGGACCGGCGCCACCCTCGACGTCGACCGCAGTGACGCCGACTACCGCGACTGGCTGAAAGAGGCCGTCCGCAAGGTCCAGGCCGACGCCAACCGGTCGGCGGACACGCACCTGCTGCGCTTCCCCCTCCCCGAGCACTGGGGCATCGACCTCTACCTCAAGGACGAGTCGACGCACCCCACCGGAAGCCTCAAGCACCGCCTCGCCCGCTCGCTCTTCCTCTACGGCCTCTGCAATGGCTGGATCCGCCCCGGCCGCCCGGTCATCGAGGCCTCCAGCGGCTCCACCGCCGTCTCCGAGGCCTACTTCGCCAAGCTGATCGGCGTGCCCTTCATCGCGGTCATGCCGCGCACGACCAGCGCCGAGAAGTGCCGCCTCATCGAGTTCCACGGCGGACAGTGCCACTTCGTGGACGACTCCCGGAAGATGTACGAGGAGTCCGCCCGTCTGGCGGTGGAGACCGGCGGCCACTACATGGACCAGTTCACCTACGCCGAGCGGGCCACCGACTGGCGCGGCAACAACAACATCGCCGAATCGATCTTCCGGCAGCTGGAGTTGGAGCGCTTCCCGGAGCCGGCCTGGATCGTCGCCACCGCCGGCACCGGCGGCACCTCCGCGACCCTCGCGCGCTATGTCCACTACATGCAGTACGACACCCGTATCTGCGTCGCCGACCCGGACAACTCCTGCTTCTTCGAGGGCTGGACCTCCGGCGATCCGGACGTCACCTGCGACTGCGGTTCCCGGATCGAGGGCATCGGCCGGCCGCGCATGGAGCCCAGCTTCGTGCCCGGGGCGATCGACCGGATGATGAAGGTCCCGGACGCGGCCAGCGTCGCCGCCGTACGCGCCCTGGAGCGGGCCATCGGCCGCAAGGCGGGCGGCTCCACCGGGACCGGGCTGTGGAGCGCGTTGAAGATCGTCTCCGAGATGGTGGCCGAGGGCCGCCGGGGGAGCGTCGTCACCCTGCTCTGCGACCCGGGCGACCGCTACCTCGACAAGTACTACTCCGACGCCTGGCTGGCCGAGCAGGGCCTGGACATCGCGCCGTACACAGCGGCGATCGAGACCCTGCTGACGACGGGGGTGTGGCCGGACTGAGCCCGCCCGGCCCGTTCCGCGGCCGGTGCCCAACGGGCGGGTGACGCGGTTGTGAGGGTTTGGTGACGTCTCAATTGGGGTTCTGGGCAAGCCGGTTGTGCCTGTGTGACTGATAAGATCATCCCACTTTTCGGTGGGCTGACGGCGTGCCAAGAACGCGTCAACGGGGGGACAGTCTCAAAGGCACCATCGCGCTCGTACGCTCCTGGCGCGATGCGACTTGAAGAGAGTCTCATGACGTCATTGACCACGGATCCACTGCTGTGGATCTTGCTGGTGGTGCTCGTCGCTGCGGTCGTCGCAGTGATGCGCGCCCGGAGAACCAACATGGCTCTCCGAAGAACGAGAAAGGAACTCGAGGCAGGACTGGGGGCGGCCCGCGGTGACGTCGGTCAGCTGCACACGCACATCGCCGCGCTGACCGCACAGCATCAGCGTGACCTCGCGGACGTGCGCGCCGACGCCGAGGCGTCGACCAAGGCGGTGCTGAAGTCCGCGATGGGAACGCTCCAGTCGCTCGCCGAGGAACAGCAGGTCCTCCTGGACAGCCTGCTGAGGAAGTACGGCGACACCACGGAGGTGCTGGCCGACCTGATGACGGTCGACCACACCGGCAGCCAGTTCGGCCGCCGCGCCAAGGGCATCTCCGTGCTCTGCGGCGGATGGCTGGGCCGGCGTGAGGGCGCCGCCACCGTCTACGACGTCGCCCGCAGCGCCCAGGGCAGGATCAAGGACTTCGACCGGGTCGGCGTCCACTCGCAGGTCAACGTCTCCCTCCTCGGCAAGGCGGTCGAGCCGGTGGCCGTCGTACTGGCCGAACTGCTGGACAACGCGACGACCTACAGCGCGCCCGGAACGCCGGTCGAGGTCAACATCCAGGCCGTACCGACCGGTGTGTGCTTCATCGTCGACGACGCCGGACTGGGCATGGACCAGGAGACCAAGGACCGGGCGGCGGCTCTGCTGTCCGTGGACGGTCCCGTCGACATCACCGGTCTCGGCGATCCGCCGCGGTTCGGCTTCGCCGTGTGCGGCATGCTCGCCGCCCGCTACGGCTTCGCCGTCTCCGTCGGCTCCGTGTCCCCCTACGGCGGAGTGCGTGCAGTGATTCGTGTGCCCGAAAGTCTCCTCTCGGCCGACACTCCCTCCCCGGGGGCCGGCGCCCAGGGCGATCAGGACGCCGTGGCCCAGGAGGCCGCGCCCCAGCGGCTGGCCCCGGTCCCCGTCGTGGGCCCTTCGCACGTGGTGGGAACGACCTCGGGAGGTCTGCCCAAACGCCGCCGGCGCAGCGGCCCCGTCACCGTGGTCCCGGCCCCCGACACCGCAGACCAGGAAGGGACTTTCGAGCCGGCCAGCGAGGTGACGGCGTCGCGGATCGGGGCGTTCGCACGCGGAACCCACCTCGGGCGGACCACGAACACCACGGAAGGACCTGACAACCAGTGAAGATCGACCTGTCCTGGGTGCTGAACGACGTGCTCGAGGTACGCGGAGCCCGGCACGCGATCCTCGTCTCGGGAGACGGCCTGCTGCTGCAGCGTTCGGACGACATCGCACGCGACGACGCCGAGACGAACGCCGCCGCGATGAGCTCGATGCAGTCGCTGAGCCGCGCCGTCGCGGGGTTCGTGGGAGCGGGGCACGGCATCTGGAAGCAGACGCTGCTGGAGTACGACGGCGGCTGGATCTTCCTGATCGCCGCCGGCCAGGGCTCGTACCTGGCCGTCTCGGCCGCGCTGGACGTCGACATGGAGGCCATGTCCTTCCGCATGCAGAAGACGGTGGCCGCACTGAGCAAGGCGATGAGTGTGGCACCGCGCTCGGAGAACGGTGCCGGGGTATGACCACGCCCGGCGAGGAGGCCTCCGTCACCAGCGAGTTCGTCCGCTCCTATGTCATCACCGGCGGCCGGACCCTGCCGGCCGCGGACGACCTGGCGCTGCACACCCTCGTCACCCTGGCTCCCGAGCGGACCCCTCCGCTGGGGGCCGGCCCCGAGGTGATGGCGATCTGGCAGCTGTGCGCGGGCGGCTACCTGTCGGTCGCCGAGGTCGCGGGCCACGTGGGCCTGCCGGTGGGGGTGGCCCGGCTGCTGCTGACCGATTTATTCGAGCAGGGCCACCTCCTGCGCCGCGCCGAGCCGCCCCGGGCTCAGAACGTTGACAGAGCGACCCTCGAGAAGGTTCTGAATGGACTCCAATCCCTCATCGGCTGAGACGGCCCCGGGATCCATCTACGTCTCCAGCGCGGTGACCAACGCTGCCAAGATCCTGGTCGTCGGGCATTTCGCCGTGGGCAAGACGACCTTCATCGGCTCGCTGTCGGAGATCACCCCGCTGCGCACCGAGGAGAAGATGACCCAGGCGTCCCTCCACGTGGACGACCTCAGGGGCGTGACGGACAAGTCCACGACCACGGTGGCCCTGGACTTCGGCCGTCTGACGCTCAGCGACGACCTCGTGCTGTACCTGTTCGGCACCCCGGGACAGCAGCGTTTCATGCAGTTGTGGGAGGACATGGCCCGCGGCGCGCTGGGCGCCCTGCTCCTGGTCGACCCGGCCCGGCTGGAGGAGACCTTCCCCGTCATCGACCTCGTCGAGCGGTACGGCCTCGAGTACGCCATCGCGGTCAACGGGTTCGACCCGGGCACGGTCTACGAGGAGGCCGAGGTGCGCGAGGCCCTCGATCTGCTGCCGGACACCCCCGTCGTCTACTGCGACGCCCGCGACCGGCAGTCCTCCGCCCACGCGTTGATCGCGCTCGTCCGACACCTGCTCACCCGAGCCGCCTGACCCGACCACCCGCCCGGACCGTCTCCCCCCCGGACCACCGGCCCGGAGCCAGCAGAAGGAACCCCATGGACCGCCAGTCAGTCCCCGCCCCCGCCGGCACCAGATGCCCCATGCACGACGCCGCGTTCGCCGCCGACCCCCACCAGGTCTACGACCGGTTGCGCGCCCACGGTCCGGCCGGACCGGTCGAACTCGCACCCGGTGTCGACGCCACGCTGGTCGTCGGGCACGAGACGGCCCTGCGCGTGCTGCAGAACACCACGCTCTTCGCCCGTGACTCCCGCCGCTGGACGGCGCTGAACGAAGGGCACATACCGCTGGACCATCCGGTCCTGCCGATGATGGCGTACCGGCCCAACTGCCTGTTCACCGACGGCGCCGTGCACCTCAGGCTGCGCAAGGCCGTCACGGACAGCCTGGCCCGGCTCAACATCACCCGGATCCGCCGGGACGTCGAGCCCATCGCCGGTTACCTCATCGACCGGTTCAGCGAGCGCGGCCGGGCCGACCTCCTCAACGACTACGCCAAACTGCTGCCGCTGCTGCTGTTCAACAAGCTCTTCGGCTGCCCGGCGGACATCGGTGACACCCTCACCAGCGCCATGTCGGCGATCTTCGACGGCAAGGACGCCCTGCGCGCCAACGAGGAGCTCACTGCCTGCCTCATGCAGCTGATCGCCCTCAAGCGCCGGCAGCCCGGCGACGACGTCACCTCCTGGCTGATCCAGCACCCCGCGGGGCTGACCGACGAGGAGCTCAAGGACCAGCTGGTCATGCTGATGGGCGCCGGCGTGGAACCCGAGCGCAACCTGATCGGCAACGCCCTGCTCCTGCTGCTGTCGCCCGACGCAGGCGGAGGCGACTCCGGGCTGCTGATCGAGGAGGCGATCGATCACGTGCTGTGGAACCAGACGCCCATCGCCAACTACGCCACCCACTACCCGGTCCAGGACGTGGACCTCGGGGGAGTGGTCGCCGAGGCGGGCACGCCGGTCGTCATCAGCTTCGCCGCCGCCAACACCGACCCCGCGCTGGCCGAGGCCCGCCGCAAGCACAGCAGGGGCGCCCACCTGGCCTGGGGTGCAGGCCCGCACGCCTGCCCGGCCAAGGGCCCGGCGCAGGTCATCGCCGTCACCGCGATCGAGAAGCTGCTCAACGCCCTGCCCGACCTGACGCTGGCCGTCCCCGAGAAGGACCTTCAGTGGCGGCCGGGCCCGTTCCACCGGGCGCTGGTCGCGCTGCCCGTGGCCTTCAGCCCGGCACCGGCCACCCATGTCGCCTCCGCCCTGCAGAGCCGGCCCGTCCCCGCCTTGGGGGAGCAGCCGGTTCCGACGGCACCGGCCGCTGCCGCCCGACCGGAGCCGGCCAGGAAGAAGGGCTTCTGGAGCACCTTCCTGGACATCTTCCGGGTGTGATGCGTGAGTTGTGGTCGTCTCATGTGCGGCATGTGACGGGAGCAACATTGTCGGGCGCATGACTCGCACGAGAGGAAGGGTAGGTTCCGGCGGTAACGGTAGCGCCCAGCAACAAAGGAGCTTCGCGTGACCGCCGTTGGCGTCATACGCGGTACCACCCCCACCGACCGCCGAGCCGTCATCCCCCTCCTCCGTCGCCTCCGCTCCGCCGAGGGGCAGGCCGACCCCCTGCCCGTCTGGGACGAACTGCGCGCCCTGGGTGACGTGGTGCCCGCCCCCTGGGGCGGGTACTTCGTGACCGGATTCGATGCCTGCAACCAGATCCTGCGCGAACGGAACTGGCTCGTGCCGGACTTCGCCTGGCAGCAGCGCCGGCCCGACATGGCGCGCTGGCAGGACCCGGCGACCCAGGAGATGACACGGACGCTGTCCCGCCTCAACCCGCCGGAGCACACCTTCCGGCGCCGCGCCCTGGGCAACCTCTTCGACCGCGGCACCCTCGAGGCCATGCAGCCCCGGATCGCCGCCCATGTCACCGACCTCCTGGACCGTCTCGAGGCAACGCTGCGCGCCGACGGCGAGGCCGACTTCGTCACCACGGTCGGCGACCAGCTGCCCGTCCACACCGTCGGCCACTGGCTCGCCATCCCGGCCGGGGACTACCCACACATCCTGGACTTCACCCACCGGCAGGTGCACGCCCAGGAACTGATCCCCACCAAGAGCGAACTGGCCGTATCGGCACAGGCCACCGAGGAGATGCGGGCCTACTTCACCGGTCTCGTCGCCCACCGGCGCGCCCACCCCGGCGACGACGTCCTCAGCGGCTGGATCCGCTACTGGGACGCGGAGTACCCCGACGACCGCGCGGCGGCCGACCAGATGCTGTACGACCTGACGATGTTCCTCACCATCGCCTCCCTGGAGACCACCGCGACCCTGCTGACCAACGCGGTGTGGTTCCTGACCCAGGACCCCGCCCGGGCCGACTGGCTGCGCCGGCACCCCGAGCACATGGACGACGCGATCGACGAGGCGCTGCGCTACGACCCGCCGATCCACCTCAACTCCCGCTTCGCCGCCGACGACACCGTCCTCGCCGGTGTTCCCATCGCCAAGGACACCACCGTCCACGTCCTGTACGGCGCCGCCAACCACGACCCGCGCCGCAACCCGGACCCCCACCTCTTCGACATCCGCCGCAAGGGCGCCCACCTCACCTTCGGCGGCGGCGTCCACTACTGCCTCGGCTCGGGCCTGGCCCGGCTGGAGGCCCGCCTTCTGCTCACCCACCTGCTGGAACGATTCCCCACCCTGCGGCCGACCGCGGGCCCGACCTATGCCAACCGGATGGTCTTCCGGCGCATCACCTCCCTGAAAGTGACGACATGACCGCCCTCCCCCTGACGACCCTCCCGGCCGGCGCCGTACGGCGGACCCTGCGGACCCACCGGGAGGGGCCGGTCCTCACCGTCGAGCTGGACAACCCCGAGCAGGGCAACACCGTCACCGACGCCCTGCTGGACGACCTGCTGGCGGTCCTGCAGCACCAGGACCCGGCGGTCCGGGTGCTGGTGCTCACCGGAAGCGGCGACGACTTCTGCCTCGGCGGGGACCGCGACGAGTCCGCCCGGCAGCTCGCCCACGACCCCACGGGCGGCGGCATCCGCCTGTCGGGGACCAAGGCGCGACGCGTCTGCGAGGCCCTGACCACGAACCCGGCCGTCACCATCGCGCGCGTCCACGGCAAGGCCATCGGGGCGGGCTTCGCCCTCGCGCTGGCCTGCGATCTGCGGGTCGGATCCGAGGACGCGACCTTCCGGCTGCCCGAACTCGCGCTCGGGCTGCCCACCGCGTGGGGCGGCCTCCTGCCCCGCCTCATCAGCGAGGTCGGCGCCGCCCGCGTCCGCGAGATCGTCCTCACCGGCCGGGTCATCACCGCGGCGGAGGCCCAGTCCCTGTCCATCCTGCAGAAGGTCGTCCCCGCGTCCGAGCTGGACGCGTCCGTCGCCGCCTGGGCCAGGCCCGTCGTCCGCCGCCCCCAGGCGGCCCTGCGCGTCACCAAGACCCTGCTCAACTCGCTGTCCGCGGCCTCGCGGCTGGCCGACGTCTCCGCACTGGACGCGGAACTGATGGCAGCGGTCGTGACCGAGTCGCAGCTCGCCCGTGGCGCCGGCTGATCAGCGCCCGGCCACGTAGTGGTCCAAGGAGCTGACCGCATCCCGGAAGGCGCGCCCCAGGCCCGGCCGGGCCAGCCCGAGGGCGAACCGGAACGGCCCCGTCCCGTCTGCGGCGAAGGTCCACTGCACCCGGGTGCCGGTGCCCCGAGGTGTCAGGCGCCACTCCTCGACCAGGGCGCGCAGGCCCGGCGCGTTGGTGGCGTCGACGCGGTAGGCGTACACCTCGGGCGCCTTCGCCGCGAGCACCGTCTCCTCGAACCGCGTCCCGCCCCTGAGCCGGATCTCACGCCCGGTGCCACCGTCGGTGGCCCGGGCGAGCGTCACCGCCGAGAACCACTGCGGCCAGCCGGGCACGTCCTCCGCGAGCGCGCGGAAGACCTGCTCGGGGGAGGCGGAGACCTCCCGCGCGAAGATCAGACGTACGGGCGCGGCCCCGACGAAGCCGAGGTCCACCGGGCGCAGACGACGAGCCATGGACGTAACCCCCTTGTGCCACTTCCGCAGGGCGGTCGACCGGGCGGCCACCATAGCTGACGGACCATCAGATGTCTGCGTCGTCTTCCCCGGGCTCGCCCGCCACCACCACCCGCAGGTGCTCGGAGATCTCCGCGCGTGCCTCGGCGGGCAGGCCCGCATCGGTCACCAGCGTGTCCACCTGCTCCAGCGCGGCGAAGGAACTCAGGCCCACCGTGCCCCACTTGGTGTGGTCGGCGACCACCACCACCCGGCGCGCGGAGTGCACCAGCCGCCGGTTCGTCTCCGCCTCGGCGAGGTTCGGCGTGGACAGACCGGCCTCGACCGATATGCCGTGCACCCCGAGGAAGAGCAGATCGAAGTGGAGGGCGGCGATCGCCTGGTCGGCCACCGGTCCCACCAGCGAGTCCGACGGGGTGCGCACGCCGCCGGTCAGCACCACCGTGGCCGCGCCCTGCCGCTGGCCTGAGGTGCGCTGGGCGGCGTGAAAGACGTCGGCGACCCGCACCGAGTTCGTCACCACGGTCAGGTCGGGCACCTCCAGCAGCTGCTGGGCGAGCGCGTACGTGGTCGTACCGCCGGACAGGGCGATCGCCGTGCCCGGGGTGACCAGCTTGGCGGCGGCGCGCGCGATGTCCTCCTTGGCAGTCAGCTCCAGACCCGACTTCGCCTCGAAGCCGGGCTCGTGCGTGCTGGCCTCGACCACCGGAACCGCGCCGCCGTGCACCTTCTCCAGCACGCCCTGGCGGGCGAGGGCGTCCAGGTCACGGCGGACGGTCATGTCCGACACGCCGAGCTTGCGGGTCAGTTCGTTGACCCGTACGCCACCCCGGCGCCGGACCTCGTCCAGGATCAGGGCGCGGCGCTGCTCCGCGAGGAGGTTCTGATTCTCGCTCACGTACGCTCCGGTCCTCTCGCCGCCATCCGTCCGACACGCCCGGCACTCCGCACCCGACCAGGAGATTCCGGTCGGCCGGAGTTGCGCGGGCGTCCCATCTTTTCACGGGTCGGTACGGGTTGCGCCACCACCTGTCACGACGCGCACATGCCACGGCCGCCACGGCCGCCCCGGCGACCGTCACACGGATCGGTGAGAATCCGCGACGACAGGTGTGCGGCATCCCCGGACCGGAGATCCTGAGGCCCGCGTCGACACAGTCCTTCGGGTGCGTCACGGGGGGTGCGAGCACAGTGGACCGCGCACGGGAATGCCGCAGCGAGCCGCAGCCGGACGGCCGGGCCGGGGCGGACGCGGAGCTGGAGTTGCTGGTGCACGGGGTGGGCGGGACCACCCCCGAGAAGATGCTCGGCGACCCGCGCACCGTCCGGGTCACCGGCGACGACACGGCCGCCGTGTTCCGGCGCGCCGAGGAGGCCGAGGCCGGGAGACAACCCGGGGACGGGCCGGTCCGGGAGGCGTACGTCTGGTGCAACCTCACCTCCGGCGACAGCAGCCGGGCCCTGTGGCTGTTGCTGCTGCCGTTCATGGTGGTCAACCTCGCCCACTGGATGCGCCCCGCAGCGGCCGGCCGGCACCGCCCGGTCCGCCTGTACGGGCTCCTCGTACGGCTGGCCGCCCTCAGCCTGACCGTGCTGCTGGTGGCCGCCTGCTGCGAGGTGGCCCTGGACCTGGTGGCCTGGCAGTGCGTCGGCGCCCGTCCTTGCCTCCGCCGCCACACCTGGCTCACCTTCCTCGCGCCCGGAGCGGCCGGCGCCCCCGACGCCTGGTGGAGCCCGCCCGGCCGCCGGCTCGCGCTTGCCGCACTGGTGCCGACCGCGCTGACGGCCCTGCTGTGGTACCTCTCCCGCCGCACCTGGAGCGCGTACGAGTCCCACCGGCCGATGTCCCACGACCGCGAGCCGGACACCGACGGCAGCGCGCTGACCAGGCCCGGCTTCTGGTACGGCCGCCGTCTCGTGGCCCGGCTGCGTGCCGCGCACACCGCGGCGGCCCTGCTGACCGTGGCCGCCGCCGTCGCGGCCCCCGCGGTCCGCTTCGACCACCGGCCCGACGGCCCCGCCGCCCTGGACATCCTCGGCCGGCTGCTCACCCGCGGCCCTGTCGGCCTGGGCAGCGACGGCCGTGGGGGTCGTCTGCCGCCGGGGCCGCAGCGAGAACCGTCTCGACCAGCGGCTCGACCGGCACCTCGTAACCCTCCTGCCGCTCGGCGCGCTCGGCCTGCTGCTGCTCACCGTGGTCTACGCGGGCTGGGCCCGGCCCGGCTGGCGGTCCGCGGGGCGCCTGCCGGGCGCCCCGGCCTTCGGCTCCCTCATGGCGGGCCAGGGGCTGCTGGTCGTCGCGCTCGCCGTCGTGGCCGGGTGCCTGCACCGCCGTAGCCCCGACCCGCGCGCCGGCATGCGGGGCCTGGGCGGACCGGCCGTCGCGCTGCTCGCCTGCGCCCTGGGCGGGGTGATGTCCGGCGGGGTCGCCCAGCGCGTCGCCGACTGGCTCGACGGCACCCGCGCCGCGCTCCCCGGGCCGCCGGTCCTGCTGACCTGGCAGGCGTCCACCATCCCGCCGATCCTCACGGTCCTGCTGCTCCTCGCCGCCCGGCTCGGGCTCGGCACCGCCCGGCTGGCCCGCGCCGAACGCGACCGGATCCGCCACGAGCATCCCGGCGAACCCGAGGATCCCGGGCGAACCCGCGACATCGCCCACATCCGCGCCATGGCCACGCTCACCGACCGGGCACCCCTCGTCGTCGCCGTGCTCACCGCCACCACCCTGCTGCTCGGCGCCGTGGCGCTGGCCGGCGCGCTGACCACCGGAAAGACCCCCGACCAAGCTGCCCGCCATACCCACGACGCCGTACAGGCCGTCGCCGAGACCTCGCAGGCGCTGGGCTCCTGGCTGGTCGGTCTCGGCTTCGTGCTCTTCGTGACCTGGGGCAGGCGCGCCTACAAGGACGCCTCGGCGCGGCGCACCATCGGCATCCTCTGGGACGTCGGAACCTTCTGGCCGCGCGCCGCGCACCCCTTCGCACCGCCCTGCTACGCCGAGCGCGCGGTGCCGGACCTGACCTGGCGCACGGCCACCTGGACCCGGCGCACCGGGGGCCGCCTGGTCCTCTCCGGCCACTCCCAGGGCAGCGTGCTGGCCGCGGCCGCCGCCTGGCAGCTGCCGCCGTCCGTCCGCGGCCGGATCGCGCTGCTGACCTACGGCTCCCCGCTGGAACGCCTGTACGGCCGCTGGTTCCCGGCCCACTTCGGACCGCCCGCGCTCGCCGCCCTGCACCGCGACGTCGCCGGCTGGGGCAACCTCTACCGCAGCACCGACCCCATCGGCGGGCCCGTCCACGTCCCGGACGACGCCACGCCCGAGGTCGACCACGGTCCGCTGCAGGACCCGCTCGCCTACGGCCGCACGCCCGAGCATCCCCTCCCGGCGCCCATCCTCGGCCACTCCGACTACCAGGCGGACCCCGTCTTCGCCCGGGTACGCGCCCGCCTGCTGCGCCGACTGCGCCCGGAGCTTCCCGGACCGCGACCGGAACGCCGGGACCCGCGGTGAGGCCTGGCTAGGTCCGGTCGTCACATTCCCGCCTGCCCTGCGACAGGACCTGGGCCGAGTGCTCGACGTACTCGATGACGACTCCGCCCGCATGCCGGACGGTCGCGTTGCGGCCCGTGGGCACCTCGTTCGGGCCGTCGACGATCTTCCCGCCATGGGCCGCCAGGAGCGCCTGCAGCCCGTCCAGGTCGTCCACGAGCACCGTGCTCTGCACATCACGGAACGGGGCGAGAGCCTGCTCGTCCCCCGCGACGACCAGGAAGCCGCCGATGCTCGCGACCTCCACCCCACCGTGCGAGAACCGGGTGCGGACGTCGTGGCCCGTCAGCGCGCGCAGTGCGGGCAGCGCCTCGTCCAGGTCGTCCACGTAGAGCCGGGCGAGCGTCGCCAGCGCCTTCATGACCGAATCCTCCATCAAGTGTGTGCGGCACGTGTGTGCGAGCGGATGCTCAGGACAGCTCCGGAAGGTCCTCCGCGTACAGCAGGGTCAGATCGTCGGTGCTGGGGTCCGCCAGCTGGGCGACGCGGCCCGCGTGCCGCTCCACCATCGCCTCGAAGGTCTGGCGGGCGGTGCGGCCGTTGCCGAACGCCGGGCCCTTCGGGATGGCCGTGAAGTACTTCAGCAGCGCCTCGGACGCGCCCGGCGTCAGCCGGTACTCGTGCTCGTCGGCCTGCTGTTCCACGATCCGCAGCAGCTCCTCGGGGCCGTAGTCGCCGAAGGTGATGGTGCGGGAGAAGCGGGAGGCGACACCGGGGTTGACGGACAGGAAGCGCTCCATCTCCGCCGTGTAGCCGGCGACGATCACCACCACCGCGTCCCGGTGGTCCTCCATCAGCTTCACCAGCGTGTCGATGGCCTCCTTGCCGAAGTCACGTCCGGCGTCCTGGGGGGAGAGCGCATACGCCTCGTCGATGAACAGCACACCCCCGCGCGCCTTCTCGAACGCCTCCTGGGTGCGGATCGCCGTGGAACCGATGTGTTCGCCGACCAGGTCGACCCGGGACACCTCCACCAGGTGCCCCTTCTCCAGCACGCCGAGCGAGGCGAGGATCTCGCCGTAGAGGCGGGCCACCGTCGTCTTGCCCGTGCCCGGCGAGCCGGTGAAGACCAGGTGCCGTTTGACCGAGGCCGCCTTCAGGCCCGCCTGCTGCCGGCGCCGGCCCACCTCGATCATGTCGGTCAGCGCCCGCACCTCGCGCTTGACGCTCTCCAGGCCCACCAGCGCGTCGAGTTCACCGAGCGCGTCCTTCGACGTCCGCACCGGTTGCGCCGGCTCGGCGGCGGCGATCAGCGGCTCCTGCTCGGTGCTGCGCTGCCCGGGGATCGAGCCGAGCAGCCCGGGGGAGTGCGACACCGTCTGGACGGCGGTCTCCCGGACCGCGGGCGGCCGCATGCCGCCGCTCTCGTCGCTGGTGCAGTCCTCCACCACCGGACCCGTCCCGGACGCGGCGTCGGGGCCCGCGTCCGCGAACTCGTAACCGCCGCGTGCGCAGCGCTCCGTACGGCACTTGCGCAGTGTCGCCCGGCAGCCGTCGATCACGTGGAAGCCGTAACCGGCGCTGCCGCTGACCCGGCAGTTCAGGAAGCTGCCACGGCCGCCCGCCGAGACGTAGAAGCCCGCCTCGGCGGGGGCGTCGACCGTACAGCGCTCGATGGTCGGGTCGGCGCCCTTGGTGACGATCACACCGGTCTGGGTGCCGTCCAGGGTGCAGTTGTTCAGCGTGCCGCCGCTGCCGTGGTCGCGGAACCACGCGCCGGTCGCCGCCTCCCGGATCCGGCAGTCGTCGAGCTGCGCGGTCGCCCCGTCGCTCACCGACACCGCCGTGTTGCGCACCTGGGACAGATCGCTGTCCACGACGTCCGCGCGCGAACCGCGGTCCAGTACGAACAGGGCGTCCGGCACGTCGTGCACACGGCAGGAGTCGAGGACGGCGGTGGCGCCGTCGCTGACCCACACCGCCGGATAGTCGCCGGTGCTGTCGAAGATCTCGCACTGGTGGGCGTCCACCCGGGTCCCCGGATCCCACACCGACAGGCCGTTGCGGCCGAACTGACGGACCGTCGTCCGGGTCAGCGTGAGCACCGAACGGGAGCGCAGGTCGACCGCGTTCTCCGGGATGTCGTGGAGGTGGCAGTCGGCGAGCGTGAGCACCGCGTCGGTGTCCAGCGTGACGCCGTCGGCGGTGGTGCGGTGCACATCGCAGTCGGTCAGCTGCGCCGTCGCCCGCTGGGTGACCTGCACGCCGGAGCCGCGGACCTCGTAGATCTCACAACCCACCGCCTCCAGCGCGGAGTTCTCGCCGGTCACGGTCACCCCGGTGCCCGACGCGTGGTGCACCCGGCAGCGCTCCAGGCGCGGATGCGCACCGCCGCGGACCGCCACGCCGGCCTGCCCGGCGGCGACGACCTCGCACTCCTCGAACACCCCGCTGCCGCCGTCGAGTACGGCGATGCCGATGCCGGCCGGGTTGTCGACGGTGCACCGGCGCACGGTCGGGCGGGCGCCGCCGCGCACCTCGATGCCCGCGGCGGACCGGGTCACGATCCGTACGTCCATCAGCTCGGGCGTGCCGTCCTCGACCAGTAGTGCGGGCGACGCCGCGTCCTGTCCCTCCACGTGCAGGTCCTGCACCACGGCGGAGGCGCGCACGGTGAGCGGCACACCGTCCACGGGCGCGATCCGCACCGAGCCGGGGGAGCCCTCGGGGCCACGGAGCGTCACTGCCCGCTGGACCACGAGGTTTTCCCGGTAGGTGCCCGGGGCGATGGTGAGGACGTCGCCGTCGGCGGCGGCCTCCAGGGCGGCGGCGAGCGAGGCGTACTCGCCTGTGCGGCGCCGCCACCGCGACGTACCGGTGTGCGTCACCTGGACCGTGCCCTGTGCCATGGCGTTGCTGTGCCCCCACCTCGTCGTACCTGTGGCTCGCTCCCTCGGGGGACCTGCCGCCGGTGCCGGGAGCGCGACCGCGCTCAGCCCCTGGGGCTGGTGCGCGTTCGCGCTCCCGAAAACCTGCGCGGGCCCCTGCGGTTCGCTCACCCGCGGGTTGTCGCCGAAAGCGCTTCGGCCGGTCCACCGTAGCGTGTGCGTGCACGGTGGACTGACCAGAGCCGCAAGGCCGTCAGCAGCCGGTGCCCGCCTTGCCCCAGTCCGGGCCCGCCCGGTCCCATGCCTGGTCCCAGCGGGCGTACCGGCTGCGGACCATGCGCCACACGGCCAGCCGCCTGCCGCCTTCGACCAGGCCCGTGATCAGCAGGGCCGCGCCGATCCCGGCGAGTACGGCGTGTGTGGTGGCGGTGGGGGAGTCCAGCGGGCGGGTCGTTATTCGGCCGTGCGGGTCCGTCCAGAGTCCGAAGTGGTCGCCCGGGCGCGGGGACTTGAGGTTCGCCAGGGCCGGGCCGTGCTGGAGGGTGCCGTCCGGCGCGGTCCAGGCCGCGAGAACGCGGTTGCGGGACTCGCGCGCCGCCGTGGTGTCGGGGTCGGTCTCCAGCGGGGCCTCGACCAGGTCACGCACGACTGTGGCCGTGACGAGGTGGCGCGTGTGCCGCTGTTCGCGCACGGACCGCTGGAGCGAGTCCTGGGCGGCGGTGCCGACCAGGCAGCCGACCACGGGTGCGGCCAGGGCGATCAGCACCATGGCGACGAGGGCCACCCATGCCTCGGCCAGATCGGTTGCGCGGCGCAGCGGATTGTGCCGCCAGCGCCACAGACCAGTGATGGCCTGCATCTCCCCCACCCCCTTCCGCTCCGTCATAACCCCCGGCGCGGTGGCGCATTCGCAGCCCGGAGCAAGAGAGAGCGACATCACGTCCACCGCGGACGGTCACGCACGCGGCTTCTCATGAATCTCTCACCCTCCCAACGACCGGGACCCGCCTCCGGTTCCCTGCCGGCCGCGCGTTTGTCGCGCGCTAGTCCAGCACCCGCACCGGGTCCCCGACCCTGATCGTGCCGCGCGAGAGGGGCACGAGGTTCTGGCCGAAGATCAGCCTCGATCCGACCCTGCGGTGACGTGCCAGGGTGCGCAGGGGCTCCCGGCCGCGTAGGGCGGTGTCCTGGTCGGTGGTGGTGACGACACAGCGTCCGCTCGCCTTCGCGACACGGAAGACCACCTCGCCCAGGCAGATCCGCGACCAGTGGTCCTCGGCCCACGCCTCGGTGCCGGCGACGACGACGTTCGGCCGGAAGCGGTTCATGGGCAGCGGGCCCTCGCCGGCGTGCGGGCCCTCGGCGATCAGGGAGTTCAGGGCGTCCAGGGAGGCCGTGGTGGCGACCAGCAGGGGGTAGCCGTCGGCGAAGCTGACCGTCTCGCCGGGCAGGGCGTACTCGGGATCGACGGGGCGGCGGGTGGCCGGATCGTCCATGTGGACCAGGCGGACGGCGGCCCGCAGATAGGCGCTGCACCAGGCATGCGCGGCCTCGGCGGCCGGGACCGCGTCGACCTTCGTGCCGAAGATGTTCACCGGCACCGTTCCGCCCGGCTCGGGCACGGACACCGTCAAGGGAGCCCGGCCCGGCGCGGACAGACGAACGCTGCCGCCGGCTCCGGGCTCGGCGGCGGCCAGCGCGAGGCGCGGCTGTTCGCGCTGTGTGACGACCTTTCCCCCGTCGTCGATCAGCGTCCAGCGCCGGTCTCCGGCCAGGCCCCAGGGCTCCACCACAGCCTCCCGGGGTGCGTGACCCCGGAACGCCTTGACCGGATGGACGTGGATCGACTGCAGTACGGCATGTCCCATGCCGTCATGGTGCCAGCAGGCACCGACATCGACCGGTGTGCCGGTCAGTAGCCGCGGTACTGCTGGTTGTTGTACGGGTCCTGGTAGGGAGCCGGCGCGGGACGCGGGGCGGCCGGGCGCATGGCCTCGTAACCCGTGCCCATCGGGCGCTGCTGCTGCGGGGCCTGCGGGCCGGGGTAGCCCCGCGGGGCGGCGGCCTGCTGCGGGATGTACGCCGTGGGCGCCTGCTGCAGCGGAGCGGGCTGCGGCGCCTGCGGGTAGCCGTAGGCCGGCGCCTGCGGGGAGGGTGCCGCCGGGAGGGCGGGCAGGGCCGACGGCAGAGCGGGCAGGCTGCTGCCCGTGTCGTAGGCGGCGGGGACCCGGATCGGGGCGATCTGCGGGGTACCGCGCTCGGCGACGAGCGAGTCGTAGATCGGGGTGTCCGGGAAGGAGGCGGAGTAGTAGCCGCCACCATAAGTGGAGCGGGGGGAGGTCATGGCACATAAGTTAAGCCCACGATGTGCTCGTTGGGGAGACCGATAAGAGGGTTGTTTTCCGTGCCCGCAGTGACTGGGGATCCCCAATCCGAGCGAACTTGGCAAAAAGGGACGTCGGACCGCGCTTTAATCGTGTAAAGAGCGAGTTCCTGCGGGGTTACCGGCAGTTGGCCGGTGATCTTCCTGCGCCGGTCACGGGGTTCGCCGTACCGGAGGACAGGTTGTGCGGGTAGGGATGACCCGGACGACCGAGGGTGCACGGAAGCCGACACGAATGGGGGCGGGCATGTCCATGCTGAAGGGGTCGAACACGCCGGTACCGACCACGGCGCTGCGCGTCGAGCTGGGCTGGCGCTGCGGACCCGGCGTGCCCGACGCGGACGCCTCCGCGCTGCTGCTCGCCACCGGGAAGGTCCGCTCCGACGACGACTTCGTCTTCTACAACCAGCCCGCCCATCCCTCCGGCGCGGTGCGCCACGAGGGCAAGACGACGGCCGGCGCGGGCGTCGCCGACACCCTCTTCGTCGACCTCGCGCGCGTGGAGGGCGCGATCGAGCGGATCGTCCTCGCCGCCTCCGCCGACGGCGGGACCTTCGGGCAGGTCCCCGGCCTCTACATCGAGGTGACCGACGCCGCGAGCGGCCAGGTGGTGGCCCGCTTCGACAGCACCGGCGCGACCGTGGAGACGGCCTTCGTGCTCGGCGAGTTCTACCGTCGTCAGGGCGGCTGGAAGTTCCGCGCCGTCGGCCAGGGCTACGGCAGCGGACTCGAGGGTCTGGCCACGGACTTCGGCATCACCGTGGACGAACCCCAGCACGCCGCACCGCCCGCCGCACCGCGCCCGGTGACCCCGCCCCCGCCCTCCGCCCCGGCCCCCGCACCGCCACGCCCGACCGCGCCGCCCCCGACCATGCCGCCCGCGTCCGGGCCCGCCTGGCCCGCGGCCATGCCGTCCGCGCCCGGGACCCCTCCGGCGCCCCGGCCCGTTCGCCTGTCCAAGGTCACCCTCACGAAGGCGGCACCCTCCGTCTCGCTCGCCAAGCAGGGCGGCACCTCCGGCGCCATGCGGGTCAACCTCAACTGGCAGATGCGCAGGCAGCTTTCCGGCTGGGGAAGCCGGTGGGGAGCAGGGCGAGGAGAGATCGACCTCGACCTGTGCGCCCTGTACGAACTCGCCGACGGCCGTAAAGGGGTCGTACAGGCTCTCGGCAACGCCTTCGGTTCGCTGCACCGGCCGCCGTACATCCACCTCGACGGCGACGACCGCACCGGCGCCGTGGCGAGCGGCGAGAACCTCACGATCAACCTGGACCACACGCAGGACTTCCGGCGCATCCTCGTCTTCGTCACCATCTACGAAGGCGCGGACTCCTTCGCCGACCTGCACGCCACCGTCACCCTCCAGCCGCAGCACGGCGCCCCGATCGACTTCTCGCTCGACGAGTGCACCGTGCCGTCCACGGTGTGCGCGCTCGCCCTGATCAGCAACACCGGCGGCGATCTCCTGGTGCAGCGCGAGGCGCGGTATCTGGTGCCGGAGCGCGGAGTGAGCCCGCAGCGGACCATAGACCGCGCCTACGGATGGGGCATGAACTGGACGCCCGGCCGCAAGTGACCGGGCTCAGCCCTCGTCGGGCACGGCGTCGGGCACGGCATCGGGGCGCGCGTACGTCCGGCCCTTCCAGGCGGCACCGCGCCCCCGATAGTGCTGCACGGCCGAGTCGACCGTCATCAGCAGATAGAGGGACGCGGTGAACGGCAGCAGCGGAGCGAGCCACAGCGGCTGCCGGTAGTAGCGCAGCATCGGCACGTACGTTCCCGCCATCACCGACCACGCCAGAGCGCCGAGGACCGCCGTCGCCGTACCGGCGCCCGCCGCTCCGACGACCACCGCGGCGGGCGGCACCAGGTACACCAGCGCCAGCCCGGCGACCGTGCCGAGGAGCAGCAGCGGGTTGTGCCGCAACTGGGCGTAGGCGCTGCGCGAGACCATCCGCCACAGGTCGTGCAGCCGCGGATACGGCCGCACGCTGTCCACCCGGTCGGCCAGTCCCAGCCAGACGTGCCCGCCGGTGCCCTTCACCGCGCGGGCGAGCGCCACGTCGTCGATGACGGCGTGCCGGATGCCGTCCGGGATGCGGGCCTTCTCGGCCATCGAGGCGCGCAGCAGGACACAGCCGCCCGCCGCCGCGGCGGTTCGCGATCCCTTCCGGCCGATCCACCGGAAGGGATACAGCTGCGCGAAGAAGTAGACGAACGCCGGGACCACCAGCCGCTCCCACACGCTCTCCACCCGCAGCCGTGCCATCTGCGACACGACGTCGAAGCCCCCGGCGTGGGTCGCCGCCACCAGCGCGCGCAGGCTGTCCGGCGCGTGCGCGATGTCCGCGTCCGTCAGGAGCAGGTATTCGGGATCGCGCGCGCGTGCCAGGCCGATGCCGTGCCGGACCGCCCACAGCTTGCCCGTCCAGCCCGCCGGCGGTTCACCCGGCGAGCTCACGGTCAGCGGCAGCCCGCCGTGCCGCCGGGACAGCTCACGGGCCAGTTCCCCGGTGCCGTCGGTGCTCCCGTCGTCGACGACGAAGACCTCCGCCCGCCCCGGATATTCCTGCGCCAGCAACGACGGCAGGCTCGCGGGCAGCACCGCTGCCTCGTCCCGGGCCGGTACGACCACACAGACCGACGGCCATGCGTCCGGTTCCCGGCGCGGCGGCAGCCGGACGTCCGTGCGCCAGAAGAAGCCCTGGCACAGCAGCAGCCAGCACCACGCGGCCAGCGACACGACGGTGATCCACAGCAGGGCGCTCACGCCCGCAGTCTGCCCCACCGGACCGGCCCGCAAGACCCCATCGTCTATCGTGGCCGGGTGAAGATCGCGCTCATGGACTCCGGAATCGGCCTGCTCCCCGCCGCCGCCGCGGTACGGCGGCTGCGGCCCGACGCGGACCTCGTGCTCTCCTGGGACCCGGACGGGATGCCCTGGGGGCCGCGCACCCCGCAGGACATCACCCAGCGGGCCCTCGCCGTGTGCGAGGCCGCCGCCGCCCACGAGCCCGATGTCCTGATCGTCGCCTGCAACACCGCCTCCGTGCACTCCCTCCCGGTGCTGCGGGCCCGCTTCGAACCGGATCTGCCGATCATCGGCACCGTCCCGGCGATCAAGCCGGCCGCGGCGGGCGGCGGGCACGTCGCGATCTGGGCGACCCCCGCCACCACCGGAAGCGCCTACCAGCGCCATCTGATCGAGCAGTTCGCGGACGGTGTGGCCGTCACCGAGGTGCCCTGCCCCGGCCTCGCGGACGCGGTGCACCACGCGGACGAGGGCGCGATCGAAGCCGCGATCGCCGCGGCCGCCGCCCGCACCCCCGAGGACGTCACCACCGTCGTCCTGGGCTGCACCAACTACGAGCTGGTCGGCGAGCGCATCCGGGCGGCCGTCCAGCGGCCCGGCCGTCCGCCGCTCGCGCTGCACGGCTCCGCCGGGGCGGTGGCCGCGCAGGCCCTGCGCCGGATCGGCGCGGAGCCGGCCCCGGCCGCCGTCGCCGACACCACCCTCACGGTGCTGCTGAGCGGCCGCGAGGCCACGCTCCCGGACACGGCGTTGTCCTACGAGGAGGGCCGGTTCCTGCAGGCGGTCAGCCCGGTCCGCTGACCGGCCGGGCCGCGACGAGCGCGCCCCGGTCCGCCGTGGTCCACCCGGGTCAGTCACCCTCTGCCACGCCCTACCCGCGCAGCGAAACCTGAGTAACCTCATAAACATGAGGGACCACCGCCACGCCGACGACGGCCCGCATCCCGAGGTGTGGACGGGGCGCGCCACGAACCGGGTCCAGTGGCTGCTGGCGCTGGTCGGCGCGGCCTGCATGGCGCTCGGGATCGAGCTGGCCGTGGACTCGGCCTGGACCTCCGGCGTCGCCCCGCTGGCGATGTCCGTCGTGGGCTGCATCGCCGCCGGTCTGCTGGTCCTCTTCGGGACGCTCGCCTTCGTGCACGTCGACCTCAGGCTCGACAAGGAGTGCGTGGAGGTCCGCTGCGGCCACATGGGGCTGCCGCGTCGGCGCATCCCGCTCTCCCATGTGGCCGGAGCCGACTTCACCGCTCTCGTCACGCCCCGGCACTGGGGCGGCTGGGGCTACCGGTGGCGCCCCGAGAAGGGCACGGCCGTGGTCGTGCGCCGTGGCGAGGGCATCGTGCTGCGCCTGTGGGACGGTCACACCTTCACGATCACCGTGGACAACGCCGAGTCGGCGGTCCGGGTCATCAGGGAGCGGCTGCGGACCATCACTCCGGGGTCGGGCCGCTGAGCTGGCGCGGCACGCAGCGGCACAGGGCCTAGCAGGGAAACACACCGGTCAGGGCCGGGGCTCCGCGCCCGCGCGCGCCCACGGACGCGCCGTCCCCCACCCAGCCAGCAGCCCGGCGCCCACGGTCACCGCGGTGAAGCTGAGCGCGTTGCTCACCGTGGCGAACACGGCCAGTGCCGTCAGGGCCGCGCCGGCGGTCAGGACGATCGGAGTGGAACGGGGCGAGCGCCACAGCGAGTGCAGCAGCCAGCAGAACGCGGCGACGAACAGGAACATCCCGACGACGCCCTGCTCCGCCGCGAGCTGGAGCAGGGCGGAGTGCGGCCTGCCGTCCGCGGACAGCTGCGCGGCCGTGCCGCTCAGCTCGCCGAACCGTCCCGGGCCGACGCCGATTCCCAGGTTCCGGCCCGCCAGGTGCAGGGCGTCCTGCCACAGCGCGACCCGGTATGCGCCCAGCCGGCCTTCGAGGACCCGGGCGAGCCCGCCCGGCAGTACGCCGGCGGCGAGAGCCCAGGCCGTTCCGGCCGTCGACGCCGCCACCACGGCCAGGCCCAGCAGACAGACGCCCCGGCGGGACACCGAGCCCGCGGCGAGCGAACACAGCAGCACGGCAGCACTCGCCACGCTCCCGGCCACCGACCCCAGTACGGCCGCGGTCACCGCGATCCCGACGGCCGGCAGCCGCAGCACCAGTCTCAGCTCCGGTACGGGAGCCGCCCAGGCGGCGCAGCACACGGCAGCCGTGGCCAAGGTCAGCAGGGCCGCCGTGCCACCGGCGTGACCGAGCGGGGCGGTGTACCGGGGACCCGCGGAGAGCCCGGGCAGGGCCAGGGCCAGCGCCAGTCCGGCCGTCGCACCGGCGCACGGCGCGGCCACCGGTAGCAGTGCCCCCGACACCCGGCCGACGGCATGACCGGCGGCCACGGCGAGCACCGCGAGCAGCACGCCCTCCGGCCGTCCGTCATGCGCTGCCGCGGTGATCAGCGACCAGCCGGCGCAGGCGCCCAGCAGGACCATGCCCGCCCCGTCAGAAACGTTTCGCCTGACGTCGGCCCCGCCCGCGGCCACACCGGCCGCGAGCTCCGCCTCCCCGGCCGCAGACCTCGTCCCCGTCGACCCCACCGCTGCCCCTCGTTCCCCGGTCCCCGACCCCGCGTCAGGCCACGGCCGGGTACGGCGCCCGGATCCGGCCGCACCGCCGCGGCTGGGCTCACCGTAGCGGCTGATGACCGGTTTGGGCACGAGATGCGGCGGAACGTCGCGGTCGGGCGGTGACGACATCGTGTGCGCGGACCCGGCGTCGGGGCGGGGCGCTCGCCGCGGGACCCGGCCGGTATGTGCTGGCTGGCCGGGAGGCGCGGCGGCCAGGGACGACCGTGGTCCGCGGGGCCGGTCCGGCCCGCGAACCGCGCTGTCGGCGGCCAGGGCAGCCGCCGTACACTCACCCGGGTGACCGTCACCGCAACTTCCGTGGACCAGCTGGACCAGCTCCAGCCGTCCCCCGCGCCCAGCGCGTTCCGCGGCCGCCTGCTGCGCCTGGTCCCGGCCGTCGCCTCCGCGCTCTGCGGAGTGCTGCTCTACGTCAGCTTCCCGCCGCGCACCCTGTGGTGGCTGGCACTGCCCGCCTTCGCCGGTTTCGGCTGGGTGCTGCGCGGCCGTGAATGGAAGGCGGCCCTCGGCCTCGGCTACCTCTTCGGGCTCGGTTTCCTGCTGCCGTTGCTGGTGTGGACCGGCGTGGAGGTCGGCCCCGGCCCCTGGCTCGCCCTCGTCGCCATCGAGGCGGTCTTCGTCGGCCTGGTCGGCGTCGGCGTGGCCGCCGTCTCGAGGCTGCCGGCCTGGCCGGTGTGGGCGGCCGCCCTCTGGATCGCGGGAGAGGCGGTACGCGCGCGTGTGCCCTTCCGGGGCTTCCCCTGGGGCAAGATCGCGTTCGGGCAGGCGGACGGCGTCTTCCTGCCGCTCGCCGCGGTGGGCGGCACACCCGTGCTCGGCTTCGCGGTCGTGCTGTGCGGATTCGGCCTGTACGAGGCCGGCCGGCTGGTCGCCGAGCGGCGCCGGACCCGGACCGTGCGGCGTGGCGCGGCGGCCGCCGCGCTGCTGAGCGTGGCCGTCCCGGTGGCGGGCGCGGTCGCCGCCCGGCCGCTGGTGAGCGACAAGGCCGAGGCCGGCACCCGGACCGTCGCGGTCATCCAGGGCAACGTGCCGCGCTCCGGGCTGGAGTTCAGCGCCCAGCGCCGGGCCGTGCTCGACTACCACGTGCGCGAGACGCTCAAGCTCGCCGCCGACATCAAGGCGGGCAGGGCCCCGAAGCCCGACTACGTGCTGTGGCCGGAGAACTCCTCCGACATCGACCCCTTCGCCAACCCGGACGCGGCCGCCGTCATCGACGAGGCCGCCAAGGCGGTCGGCGTGCCCCTCTCGGTCGGCGGCGTCGTGGAGCGGGACGGCAAGCTGCTCAACGAACAGATCCTGTGGGACCCGGCCAAGGGACCGACGCAGACCTACGACAAGCGGCAGATCCAGCCGTTCGGCGAGTACCTCCCGCTGCGCGGGCTCGTCGGTGCGGTCAACAAGAACTGGACCGGTATGGTCCGCCAGGACTTCAGCCGCGGCAGCACGCCGGGCGTCTTCGACATCGACGGCGCCAAGGTCGGCCTCGCCACCTGCTACGAGGCCGCCTTCGACTGGGCCGTGCGGGACACGGTCACCCACGGCGCGGAGATGATCTCCGTGCCGAGCAACAACGCGACCTTCGACCGCAGCGAGATGACCTACCAGCAGCTCGCCATGTCCCGGATCCGCGCCGTCGAGCACAGCCGCACCGTCACCGTGCCGGTGACCAGCGGTGTCAGCGCGGTCATCATGCCGGACGGGAAGATCACCCGGCGGACCGGCATGTTCGTGCCCGCCTACCTCGTCCAGAAGGTGCCGCTGCGCACCTCCAGGACCCCCGCGACCGAACTCGGCATCCTCCCGGAGATCGCCCTGGTGCTGGTCGCCGCGGGCGGTGTCGGCTGGGCGATCGGGTCCGGGCTGCGCCGCCGGCGCGCCGGTGGCGCATAGCCGTACGACCGGCGTACGCCCCCTGAGCCGGTGCGCACACCCGCTGAACCGCCCCAAGGACATGGATCCGGCCCGTTAGGGTCGGGCCCATGGCTACTCCTGACTTCATCCGCACCCTCCGAGCCTCCGCCGGCCGGCAACTGCTCTGGCTCCCCGGCGTCACGGCGATCGTCTTCGACGACGAGGGCAGAGTGCTCCTGGGCCGGCGGACCGACACCCGCCAGTGGTCGGTGATCGGGGGCATTCCGGAGCCCGGTGAGCAGCCCGCGGCCTGCGCCGTGCGCGAGGTCTTCGAGGAGACGGCGGTGCACTGCGTGGCCGAGCGCGTCGTCCTGGTCCAGGCCGTGGAGCCGGTCACCTACCCCAACGGTGACCGGTGCCAGTACATGGACATCACCATCCGCTGCCGCGCCGTGGGCGGCGAGGCCCGGGTCAACGACGACGAGTCCCTGGAAGTGGGCTGGTTCACGGTGGATGCGCTGCCCGAGCTCAACGACTTCGGCCGCTTCCGGATCAAGCAGGCCATGTCCGATGCACCCACATGGTTTGACCCTACGACTGTGGGCTGAAGTATGGGCTGCCACCACATGTGGTGACGAGTGGGTTCCGCTTAGGGTCGGCACATGACCTCGTCCAGCCGGCCGCCCGCCCCGCACCCCCGGCCCCTCTCCCTCGACCTCGGCGGCCGCACCGCCCTCGTCACCGGCGCCGCAAGCGGCATCGGCCGCGCCTGCGCGCTGCGGCTGGCGGCCGCCGGAGCGAAGGTCCGGGCCGTCGACCGCGACACGGCCGGCCTGGCCGAGCTGGCCCAGCAGGCGGAACGCGCCGGTGATCTGCCGGGGACCGTCGAACCGCACGTCGTGGACCTCACCGACCTCGACGCCGCCGAGTGCGCCGCCGCCGGCGCGGATGTGCTGGTCAACAACGCGGGCCTGCAACTGGTGCGTCCCATCGAGGAGTTCCCGCCGGACGTCTTCCACACCGTGCTGACCGTGATGCTGGAGGCGCCGTTCCGCCTCATCCGCGGCGCCCTGCCGCACATGTACGCGCAGGGCTGGGGCCGGATAGTCAATGTGTCCTCCGTCCATGGTCTGCGAGCCTCTGCCTTCAAGTCCGCGTATGTGTCCGCCAAACACGGTCTGGAGGGGCTGTCGAAGACAGCCGCTCTGGAAGGGGCGGCCCATGGGGTGACCTCGAACTGTGTGAACCCGGCCTATGTGCGCACGCCCCTGGTGGAGAAGCAGATCGCCGACCAGGCGCAGGCGCACGGCATCCCCGAGGAACGCGTGCTGTCCGAGATCCTGCTGAAGGACAGCGCGGTCCAGCGGCTCATCGAACCGGAGGAGGTCGCCGAGGCCGTGGCCTACCTGTGCAGCCCGCAGGCGTCCTTCGTCACCGGCACCTCACTGGTGCTCGACGGCGGGTGGACGGCCCACTGAAGCGTCCGGCGGCGCCCGGCCGGGGAGTTTTCCACAGGCCTGACGGGCCGGGCCCGCGATGCGGAATCCTGTGACCATGTCTCGCGATCACGTTCAGTCGGCACCCAGCGGCAGCGCCGAGGCCGCCTACCTCGAGCTGCTGACCCGCGACGCCTCCGCGGAGGCGTACGAGCAGCCGGTGCTGCTCGCCCGCGCCGAGGGCGGGCCGGCCGACCGGATCGCCGCGCTGGAGCGGGCCAAGCTGCTCGCCCTGCGGGTCCGGGCCGAGCTGGAGGGGCGCCGGCGCCGCGAGGCGGAGCTGTCCGCACTGTTCGAGACCGCCCACGACCTCGCGGGCCTGCGCGATCTCGACGCCGTCCTGCAGGCCATCGTGCAGCGCGCCCGCTCCCTGCTCGGCACGGACGTCGCCTACCTCACCCTGAACGACCCGGCGCGCGGCGACACCTATATGCGGGTCACGGAGGGCTCGGTCTCCGCCCGCTTCCAGCAGCTGCGCCTCGGCATGGGCGAGGGCCTCGGCGGGCTGGTCGCCCAGACGACCCGGCCGTACGTCACGGACGACTACTTCAAGGACGCCCGCTTCCAGCACACCCTCACCATCGACTCCGGCGTCCGCGACGAGGGCCTGGTCGCCATCCTCGGCGTCCCCCTCATGCTCGGCCCGCACGTCATCGGCGTCCTCTTCGCCGCCGACCGCAGGGCACGCGTCTTCGAACGCGAACAGATCGCCCTGCTCGGCTCCTTCGCCGCGCTCGCAGCGGCCGCGATCGACTCCGCCAACCTGCTCACCGAGACCCGCGCCGCCCTGGCCGGCCTGGAGCGCGCCAACGAGATCATCCGGGACCGCAGCGCGGCCATCGAGCGCGCCTCCGACGTCCACGACCGACTCGCCGAACTCGTCCTGCGCGGCGGCGGGGTGCACGACGTGGCCGCGGCCGTCTCCGAAGTCCTCGACGGCACCGTGGAGTTCGGCGAGGCCGACGCGGCACCGGCCGAAGCGCTCGAGGCCTCCCGCGCCGAGGGACACGCCGTACGGCACGGCAACGACTGGATCGCCGCGGTCGCCGCGGGCGGCGAACTCCTCGGCGCGCTGGTCCTGCGCGGACACCCCGGCCTCGACCCCGTCGACCAGCGCACCCTGGAGCGCGCGGCGATGGTCACCTCGCTCCTGCTGCTTGCCCGCCGCTCGGCGGCCGAGGCCGAACAACGGGTGCGGGGCGAGCTGCTGGACGACCTGCTCGATGCGCGCGACCGCGATCCGCGCCTGCTGCGCGAACGCGCCGCCCGGCTGCGCGCCGACCTCGACGCCACCCAGGTCGTCCTCGCCGCTCGCCTGGACGGCCCGGCCGCCGACGCCGACGAGGAGGCCGCGGCCCGGCGCCGGCTCTGGTCGGCCGCCTCCCACCTCGCCGCGACCCGGCACGGCCTGGCCGCCGCACGCGACGGCGGCACCGTCCTGCTGCTGCCGCTCACCGCCGGCGACACCGCCACGGACCTGGCCCGGCGCACCGCCCGCCAGCTCGGTACGGCCGTCCACCAACCCGTCACGGTCGGCGCCTCGGCCCCGGTCACCGAGCTCACCACCCGTCCCGAGACCGTCGCCACCGCCTACGCCGAGGGCCGCCGCTGCCTGGAGGCGCTGCATCTGCTCGGCCGGGCCGGGGACGGCGCGGCGGCCGAGGACTTCGGCTTCCTCGGCCTGCTCCTCGCGGGCGAACGGGACATCGCCGGCTTCGTCGACCGCACGATCGGCCCGGTCGTGACCTACGACGAGCGACGGGGTACGGAACTGCTGCGCACTCTCGACGCCTACTTCGCCTGCGGGATGAGCCCCGCCCGGACCAAGGACACGCTGCACGTCCACGTGAACACGGTCGCCCAACGGCTGGAGCGGGTGGGCCGGCTGCTGGGCGAGGACTGGCAGACCCCGGCCCGCGCCCTGGAGATCCAACTGGCCCTGCGGCTGCACCGGTTGGCGGCACCGGACAGACGCTGACCCCCGTACGAACGTGCCGTACGGGGGCCGGGCGTGCAGGCTCCTTCGGAGAGGCCCGTCAGACCGTCCGTGCCTCGGCGGCAGCACCGGCGGCGATCACATGCCGCCCCGGGCGCCGTGCCGCGCCGGGGTGCGACGGCTCGCTCGCCCTGGCGGGGCGTCCCGGGAGAGCGATGGTGCGCCAAGGTCGTCCTCAACGACCTCGGGGCCGGACTCGACGGCTCGGGCGCCTCCCCGGGCCCCGCCCAGCAGGTCGTCGACGAGATCCGCGCGCTCGGCGGCGAGGCCGTCGCGCACGGCTCGGACATCGCCACCTCCGAGGGCGCGGCGAGGACGACTGGGACGCGGTGCTGCGCGTGCACCTCAAGGGCCACTTCCTGCCGCTGAAACACGCCGCCGCGCACTGGCGTGCCGAGGCGAAGACGGGCCGTACGCCCGAGGCGCGGGTCATCAACACCAGCTCCGGGGCGGGCCTGCTGGGCAGCGTCGGCCAGGGCAACTACTCCGCCGCCAAGGCCGGGCGGTTCCAGCGCCTCCGCCGGGGTGACCGGCCGCGTATTCGAGGCCGAGGCCGGCCGCATCACCGTGATGGCGGGGCCACCCCTCCGGCTCCGGGCGGCCGTTGCCGCCTGAACCCGTGCAGTGCGCCCGGCAGCGCCCCGCTTCGAGCGCTCCCCGGTCTCTCACCTGCCGAATGGCGCCGGTTGTCCAGCCCGGAGCGCGGCATCACGCTGGTGACCGCTCCGGCCGAGCGTAGGGACCACATCATCGCCATGACGAACGTCATGCGCACCGATCAGCAAGGGGTGGGGGAACTCGTCATCCTGGTGGAGGACGCGTGGCAGGCCAGGGGACTCGGCACCGCGCTGGCCGAGCACGCGGCGACCGTTGCCCGCCGCGAGGGACACCACGCGCCGGCCGCCGTGCTGGCGGCGAGCAACGGGTCGATGCTCCACGTCCTGGAGAAACTGGACGCGAGGCCGGTCGGAGCCACCGGGGCCGTGCTCGACCTCCGCATCCTGCTCCAGGCCTTGGCGGCATGATTCACCGCTTGAAGATTCTACAGCGGCCGAAATGCGCCCACTGCGGGCGCACGTGATGTTTTGACCGGCAGTGCTGTGAAACAGTCGGGCGAGGTCGACTCATACCCGTGAGTAACACCTTTGAAAGGGAAACGAGTTGTCGCGCAGCACGACATCCGTACACCGCCCCCTGAACGTGCTCACAGCGTCCAGTGACCATTCCCTGATCGCCGCAAGGGCCGGCGGAAAGGGGAGGAACCTCCACACCCTGACCACGTCCGGTTTTCACGTACCGAGCTGGTCCGTACTCGGCCTGGACGTCTTCGCGGAATTCTGCCGCGCCAGTGGACTGGACGAGCAACTGGCACGACTGCTCACCGACGGCTGGCAGTTGAGGGCCGGACAGGTCGCCGAGAAGATCGCGCGCCTGATCGAGGCCGCGCCGCTCCCCGAACGCATCGCCGAGGTCATCGCCCGGGCCTATCGGCACGCCGGCGGCGGCGCGGTGGCCGTCCGTTCCTCCGGCGCGGAGGAGGACGGCGCCCGGCACTCCTTCGCCGGCCAGTTCGACAGCTTCCTCAACATCCGCGGCCTCGACGAGGTCACCGCCCACGTCCGCCGCTGCTGGGCCTCCGCCTTCTCCGAGCGGTCCCTGTGCTACCGCGCCCAGCGCCGGCTGGATCCCGGCGCCGACGGCGTCGCCGTGATCGTTCAGCGCATGGTCCCGGCCGAGTACAGCGGGGTGCTGTTCAGCGTCGACCCGGCGACCGGCCGTACCGACCGCCATGTGGTCAGCGCGGTGTACGGGCTGGGGGAGGGACTGGTCTCGGGCGCGGTCGACGCGGACACCGTCGTCCTGGACGCGGGCACCGGCGAGCCGCTCACCACGGTGATCGGTGACAAGCGGGAACGCTACGAGGCCGGCCCCGGTCCCGGCTGCCGGCCGCGGCCCGTCACCGACGAGCACCGGTCGGCGCCAGTGCTGACCGCCGCCGCTCTCGCCCGGCTGCACGCGGCGGGGGTCCGCATCACCGCGTGCTACGGCAGCCCCCAGGACATCGAGTGGGCCATGGCCGAGGGCACCCTGTGGATTCTGCAGAGCCGCCCGGTCACCACCCCGGCGCCCGTGCCCGCGCCCGAGGGCGAACTGCGGATCTGGGACAACTCGAACATCATCGAGAGCTTCAGCGGCGTCGTCTCCCCGCTCACCTTCAGCTTCGCCGCCGACACCTACGCCAAGGTGTACGACAGCTACGCCCGTGCCCTGGGCGTCCGCGGCGAGCAACTGCGCGAGGTGCGGGAGTGGACCCCGCATCTGCTCGGTTATGTCCACGGCCGGGTCTACTACAACCTGTTCCACTGGTACCGCATGGTGCGCCTCGCCCCGCTGTACCCGCTGGGCCGGCGGGTATTGGAGAATTCGCTCGGGGTCGCGGAGAGCATTCCGGACGAGATCGCCGACACACTCCATCCGTTCACACCGCGGCCGGGACTGCGCGGCCGGTTCTCGCGCCTGGCCCGCACGATGATCTTCGCCACGAGATTCCTGACCATCCGGAAATCCGTGGAGACCTTCCACCGGGATTTCTACCGGGCCTACGCGAAGTTCAACGATGTCGACTACGACTCCCTGCCCGGTGAGGAGATCTACCGCCGTTTCCGCCGGCTGCAGCGCGAACTCATCGAAAAATGGGGACCGATGCAGGTCCTGGACGCCACGATCCTGCTCTCCGTGGGGCTGCTGGCGCTGCTCACCCGCAGCTGGCTGCCTGAGGCACCCGAATGGTTCATCTGGGCCGCAGCCGCCCCCGGTGGCACGGTGGAGTCCGCCGAACCGGTGCGAGCCCTGCGCGAGCTGGCCGACCGGGCACGCGCCGACGAAGAGGTCCGGCGCCTGCTGGAACGCGTACCCGGATCCGATGCCCACCGGGCGCTGCGGGAAGCCGGTCACACCCGGTTCCTGGCCGCCGTCGACGCATACATCGCCGACTACGGCTACCGCAGCCCCGACGAACTCAAGCTGGAGGTCCCCGACCTGTCCGAGAACCCGGCAGGGCTGTTCACCTTGCTGCGTGACGCGCTGTCGCACACCGAGGAAGACGGCGCTCCGGAGAGTGGCGGCGAGGCCGACGCCTATCTCGACGAGCACCTGCGCGGCCCGCGCCGCCTGCTGTACGAGCGCGTGCGGCACAAGGCCCGGACGGCGCTCGCCGACCGGGAACGCCTCAGGTTCTGCCGCACCAGGGCCTTCGGCGCGGCCAAGCGCATGCTGCGCGCCCTGGGCCGTGACCTGGCGCGCGCCGGCGCCATCGACGCCTGGGACGACGTGTTCATGCTGCGCCTGGAGGAGATCGGCGGCGCGTACGAGGGAATGATCGTCCACACCGAGCTGCGGGAGCTGGTCGCGCTGCGGCGCAGGCAACTGGCCGTCGACACCGGCCTGCACGCCCCGTCCCGCTTCACCACCCGTGGCGCCCCGTACTGGTCGGGCAACCTGGACCGGGCGGGCTGGACCGGCGGCCCGGCCGCCCGCAGCGGCACCCGAGAACTGCGCGGCACCGCCTGCTGCCCCGGCGTCGCCGAAGGGCCCGCCGTGGTCTGTGACACCCCCCGCGACATCGGCGGCGGCATCCTGGTCACCTACCGCACCGACCCCGGCTGGGTCGCCGCGCTGCCCTCGGCCGCCGCCCTCGTCATCGAACGCGGCAGTCCGCTCACCCATGTCGCCGTCGTGGCACGGGAGTTGGGCATTCCGACCGTGGTCCAGGTCAAGAACCTCACCGGTGAGATCCGTACCGGCACGCGCCTTGGCGTCGACGGCGGCGCCGGGACGGTCACGGTACTCGCCGACGCTTGCGACGACGGTACGACCGCCACTCACGACGGCCCCGGAACGGAGACCCCCTCGTGATCCTCACCGAGGAGCAGCTGCAGGACCTGCTCGACACGTCCCTCGCCTCCCTCGCCGAACCGCCCCACGGCACCGAGTGGGCCGCAGTCCTCGAAGGCTCCCTCGCGGAAGGGTTCGGCAACCCGTCCTCCGACATCGACTTCCTGCTCATCGGCCGCACCGAGGACGACCTGCCGACCATGCCGTCGCTGCTGTTCCTGGAGGGCCGGCGGGTGGAGATCCGGACCCGTTCGGTGCGCCGGCTCACCGATCAGCTCCGGGCGGTGGAGGAGGGAGCCGAACGGCCCGGCCGGCTGTCCGAGGACCTCCTCAACCGCTGTCAGCGTCTGCTGCACAGCCACCCGCTGCGCGGCCACGCCCTGGTGGAGGAGGTGAAGGCGTTGCTGCCGGCCGAGCGGTTCCGCCGGATCACCGCCGACTGGTGGGCGCACCGGGCCCGCCAGTCCCTGCGGCACGCGATGGCGCTGCTGTGCCTCGGCGAGAGCGACGCGGCGGTCGACTGGACCCGCGCCGGACTCGTGCAGACCGTCAAGTCATGGGCGGCCGGCCTGGGCGAGACCTACCTCGAACCCAAGTGGCTGTCCCTGCAACTGGACCGGGCCGGCCGGCCGGACGTACGTGACCGCTACGGGGAGCTGCAGGCCGCCGCCCCCGCGTCCGGGGACGACACCGCTGCCCGCGACCACCTCACCGCCTCTCTCGCCTTCGCCGAGGATCTCGGGCTGACCGGCGTCCCCTGGCGGCCCGAGCGGCTCACCGTCGAACGCGTGGCCGGGGTGACCACCTGGCAGACCGGCGAGCGGGTGCACGTCATCCGCGCCCGGCGGGAGCTGTTCGCCCTGGGCGACGACGCCGGTGCCGTGTGGCGCTCCCTCGTCCTGCGCCGGCCGCTGCCCCGCGTGCTGGACGCGGCCGCGGACACCGGTGTCGCCGACCCCGGCCCGCTGCTGGCCGTCTTCCTGCGCTACGGGCTGATCCGCCTCGCCTGGAAGGGCGGCGGCACCGTCACCCCGTCGCTGCCGCTCGCCGCCCCGCCCGGCCCCGTCACCCCGCCGCCCTCCACCGCGCAGCCGGTGCTCTCGGTGCACGGCGCCCGTGTCACCGGCCCCCGCGCCGTCGATCTGATGCCCTTGCCCGCCGACCGGTTCGCCGCCGCTGCCATGGCCCTGGTGTGGTCGAACGTGGTCGTCGAGAACGCCGTCGAGGATCTGACCGGCGCCCTGCGACGCGGCCAGTGGCGGGTCGCAGAACTCAGCGTGCGGCGCGCCGTGCACGCCGCACTGCGCGGACTGTTCAGCGCCCACGGGGTGCATCCGCTGCCGGCCGATCCCGACCTCGTACGCCGCCTCGACCTGCTGCCGTCCGGCACCGGGCCGCTCGGGGCACGCGCCGGCGAACTGCTGCGGCGCACCGCCGGCCCGACGACGAACGGCGATGCCCTGCTCGCAGAGCTGCGTGGCTTCATCGCCCAGGTCCGCGCCGCCGTGGGCGCCCACACCTTCCCGCTCTCCTTCGACTCCGCGGAGACCTGGCGGGCCACCCTGCAACTCGGCCACGACTGGCTGCGCATCGGCGCCCACCTCGACGCGCAACTTCCCATCGAAGAAGCCCGCGACCTGCTAGCCGGCAACGGCGCCCAGCCCCACCAGGCCCGATGACCGCACCAGGACGCCTGCACGCACTCCCACCGACCCACCGCCCGGAGGATCCACCGATGCCCCACCCGATGACGGTGCTCGTGACCGGCGCCGGCGGCTTCGTGGGCGCGGAGGTGACCGCCCGGCTCACCGCCGCGGGCCACACCGTGCTGGCACTGCTGCACCGCACGCCCGACATCGTCCGCAACGACGGCAGCCGACTCAGCCCCGGCCCGGGCGCGTTGATCCCGGTCACCGGCGACATCACCCGGCCCGGCCTCGGGCTGACCCAAGAAGGCCGGCGGCTAGCCGCCACCGCCGACCGGATCGTGCACTGCGCCGCCGTCACCGACTTCGGACTCCCCGACGAACGCTACGACCGCATCAACGTGGCCGGCACCCGGCACGTCCTGGACCTCGCCCTGGCCGCCCGCACCCCGCTCGTGCACCTCAGCACCGCCTATGTGTGCGGGGAACGCGACGGCACCGCCCGTGAGGACGAACTCGACGTCGGCCAACGTCCCGGCAACGGCTACGAGAGGAGCAAACTCACCGCCGAGACCATGGTCCGCAAGGCCGCGGCGGACGGCCTGCCGACGACCGTGGTGCGCCCCAGCATCGTCACCGGCGCCACCCGCACCGGCCGCGTCCGCGACTTCAAGACCATCTACCCCGTGCTCCGGGTCCTCACCAGGGGCCTGGTGCGCACCGTGCCCGGCCACTACGACGGCGTCCTCGACCTGGCCCCGGTCGACCGCGTCGCCGACCTGGTCACCGGGGCCGCCATCCGCTTCGAGGAGGCCCAGGGCCGCACCCTGCACGCCGTCGGCCACGAACTGACCCTGCGGGACTTCTCCGACGTCCTGGCCGAGTACCTCTGCTTCCACGTCCCGCGGTTCGTCCCGCCGTCCGCGTTCTCCGCCCGGGCCCTGCCCGACCGCGAGCACCCCTACTACGACCGCGTCGTCTGCCGGTACGACACCTACTTCCGGCGGCGCGTCCACTTCGACGACGCCCAGGCGGCGGTCTTCCGGGGCCGTCCCGCACCCACAGGCGCACGGCCGTACCTGCGCCGCCTTCTCGACCACTGCCTCACGACCGGCTATCTGGGCCCGGCACCGCGCCGGGAGCCGGCCACCGCCCGACCTGACAGGAGCCCACACCGATGACCCCCGACCACCTCGCCGACCCCTCGCACGGCATACCGGTCTCCGCGCGGCTGACGTGCGACCCCGCCAAACGGCGGCTGTACGGTGCGGACACCTACTACCAGGAGGCCCACGAACAACTCGCCGCCCTCACCGACGACGTCACCGGCTTCGCCCACCGGCACGCCGTGCTGCTGCTCAAGCCGGACGCCGTGGTGGCCCGCAGGCTCGAGGCGGCGCTGGACTGGCTGACCGGGCGGGGGTTCAGGATCGTCGGAGCGGCGGTCACCCGGCTCACCCGCACCATGATCCGCTCCCTCTGGTACTTCCAGTGGAACCTCGCGACCCCCTACCGCAGGAGGCTCGCCGCCCTGTTCCTGGAGGACGCCGACGCTCTCGTCCTGCTCGTCCGCCTCGCCCACGACCCGGGCATCCCGGCATCGGTCGAACTCACCCGGCTCAAGGGGCCCACGGACCCCGACGCCCGGCGGCCGGGCCAGCTGCGCCATCACCTCGGCCGCCACAGCTATCTGCTGAACCTCGTGCACACCCCCGACGAACCCGCCGACGTCCTGCGGGAGCTGGCCGTCCACTTCGACGACACCGCGCGCGGCCGCCTCCTGGGCTCCGCTCTCGCCGACGAGGACCGCACCGCGCACGCCCTGGAGCTGACCGGCCGGCTGTACGCGGCCACCAAGCCACGGGACCTGGACTTCGAACCCGCCGTCGGCCGGCTGCGCGACGCCGTCCGCCGGCACACCGGCACCGACCCGACGGCCACCCCGCGCACGCTGCTGGAGACCGCGTGGGAGGAGGGCATCGACCTCGACCCGTGGGACACCGTCATCGTCGGCTCGAAGGTGCTCCCCATGCGCGTGCCCGGCCGCGCCCCCGTGCTCGACGGCGCCGACGCCGGCACCTGGCGCCGCCACCTGGACACCATCCGCGCCAACCCGACCTGAGGAGCGGTCCATGCAGTTCAGCCGCACACTCCCCAAGGAGCTGGTGCACCGCGCCGCGGTCGCCGAGGTCTTCCTGACCGACGCGGAGCGCCACAGCGAGGACGAACTGCTGCTCGCCGCGCAGCTTCCCCGCCGCCACGCCTTCTACCACGACACCCTCGGCCCCCGCACCCACCACGATCCACTGATGCTGCTCGAAGCGTGCCGGCAGGGCATCTTCGTCGTAGCTCATCGGTGTCTGGGCGTCCCACCGGGATGGAAGTTCCTGCTCCGCGCGGTCGAGTTCAAGGTGCTGGACCACTCGGCCCTGACCTGCGGCGACCGTCCCACCGAGGCCGTGATCACCACACGGGTCGAGCACCGGTTCCGCACCCGGGTCACGGTGACGGGCCTGCGGCTGCGCTTCACCGTGACCATCGGCACCCAGGAAGCCCTGCTGGCCCGCATCACCTACTCCTGGATGCCACCCGGGGACTGGAGCCGGCTGCGGGCCGGACAGCGCGGTGCGCTGGGCCTGTCCGATGTGCCCGTCGCCCTGCCCGGACCATACGTCGACCCCGCCCTCGTCGGCCGGCGCGACCCGGCCAACACGGTCATCTCCCCACCGCGCACCACCGGCGACGGCACGCGCACCGCACGGCTGATCGTCGACACCGCGCATCCCAGCCTGTACGACCACTGGGTCGACCACGTTCCCGGCATGCTGGAGCTGGAAGCCTTCCGCCAGCTCGCCCTCACCGCGGCCGTCGCAGCCGGAGCCGTCCGCACCCCCACGGCGCTGCCCGTCGGCCTGGCCGCACGGTTCCGCTGCTTCGCCGAGATGGACCTTCCGCTGCGCTGCCGGACCGCTCCGGTCCTGCCCGGCGCCGACATCGAGTGCACCCTGCACCACCCCGGCGCCGTCGCCGCCGAAGCCCGGATCAGGCTCGCCGACCCGGACCCGGACGCCACGGCAGGCGCTCCGGAGACCTTTGCGGCCCACGGAGCCGTATGACCCGGCCGCACTCGTCCGAACAGGAGAGCCCCGCAGTGACCACCGTCGCCGCTCCTCAGATACCCGCCCGGCTGGGCCGCTTCGTGCTGCGCATGTTCCGGCCGCACATCTACGTCACCTACGGACTGCTGTGGGTGCTCGCCCTGGAGAGCTCGGCGGTCACCGCCACCGGCGCGGCCTGGCGGCCGTCCGGCGCCACCTGGCTGCGGGCCGCGAGTGTCGTGCTCGCGCTGCTGTTCCTGCGGATGCTGGACGAGCAGAAGGACCTCGCCTACGACCGTGTGCACCACCCGGACCGGCCGCTCGTCACCGGCGCGATCACCACGGCCGAACTGCGCGGCGCCATGGCGGCGATCACCGTCGTGGCGACCGCCCTGAACGCCGCCCTCTCGGCCACGGCCGCCCCGTTGCTGCTCGCGGCGCTCGGGTACGGGCTGCTCCTCGCCGCGCTGGAACGGCTGTCACCCGTGCTACGGGACCGGCAGTTGCTCGAACTCGCGGTCACCTACCCGGTGCAGGTGCTGCTCGGCACCTACGTGTACGGGACGCTCGTCGCCGCCGGGACCGTCACCGCCGACTGGCGCGGCGCGGCGCTGCTCGCCCTGTGCGCCTGCGTCTTCCTGCACTTCGAGTTCGCCCGCAAGACGACGTGGGAGCCGCAGCCCGGTGCCCGCCTGTACTCGGCGGACCTCGGCCCCCGGCGCAGCGCGGTGGTCGCCGCGGGCTTCGCGGCCGGTGCGGTCGGCTGCCAGGTGCTGCTGTTCGCGCCGGCCGGCCCGCTCGGGCTGTCGCCCTGCCTGGCGGCGGCTCTGCCCGCATGCGGCACCCGGCGGTTTCTGGCCGCCCGCCGCGGCGGCTGGCCGATGCCGACCGCGACGGGATTCGTCGCGGCCACCTACCTCGCGCTGGTCGTCCGGGCGGTGCTGCGGCCATGACGAACGAACCCGGGCTGTCCTGCACGGAGTTGCTGACCACCACGCGGAGCGTGCGGCGGGGCCTGGACCTGGATCGCGTGGTGGACCCGGAACTGGTCAAGGACTGCCTGCGCATCGCCCTGCAGGCACCCAACGGCCACAACCGGCAGAACTGGCGCTGGATCCTGCTCACCGACCCGCGGATCCGCGCCGATGTCGCCGAGGTGTACCGGGCCGCCTTCTACGACCGCAACGCCGACGCGCTCCAGCGTCCGGCGGATCTTCCCGGGGCCACGCGCTCCGTGCTCACCGCTGCCCGGGCGCTGGCCGACCGGCTGCACCGGGTACCCGTCCTGGTCCTCCCTTGCCTCGAAGTGGCCGGCGGGCTGTCGGAGGGCAACCAGGCCGGTCTGTGGGCGTCGTTGCTGCCTGCCGCCTGGAGTTATGCGCTCGCGGCCCGCAGCCGCGGTCTGGTCACCGCCTGGACAGCGGTCCATCTGGACCGTGAGCAGGAGATCGCCGACCTGCTGGGCCTGCCGCCCACCGTCCGCCAGGGCGCGCTGCTGCCGACGGCGTACCCCGTGCGCGACACGTTCCGGCCGGGCCCGCGGCTGCCCCTGGAGCAGGTCCTGCACCACAACGGCTGGCACGACGCCTGATCCTCGCGGCCCATCGAGCCGAGTTGGTGAACGGCCTCGGCGACCCGGGCAGGCTACGGCGGCGGCACCGAGGCCGCTCGCGTAGCCCGCCTGCGCCGGTGGGGTCATTCGGCTGCGGCGAGCAGCCGTGCCTCGCTCTCCTCGTACATCCGCCGGCTCTCGAGGCTGTCGGCCGCGCGGCGCCGGTGCTCCCAGCGGCTGCCGAGCCGGCCCGCCAGGTAGCCGAACGGAACGGAGACCAGTCCGGTCGACTGCATGGGGAACCAGTGGAAGTCCGCGTCCGGGAAGACCGCTGACGGCGTGCCGGAGACGGCCTTGGAGAAGACCATCAGCACCAGCGCACAGGCCGCACCGCCGTAGAGGCTCGCGAGCAGGCCCGTGCGCGTGAAGCCTCGCCAGAACAGGGAGTACGTCAGCGCCGGGGCCACGGCCGACGCCCCGATGCAGATCGCCAGCGTGGTCAGTACGACGACGTCCCAGTTCTGGACCAGGGTGGAGAGCGCGATGGCCACGGTTCCCACGGCCACGCTCGTCCACGCCGCCACCGTCATCTCCGTACGCGGCGCCGCCCGTCCCCGCCGCACGGCGTGGGCGAACAGGTCGTGGGCGAGCGACGAGGCCGCGGCCAGGGTCATTCCGGCGACCGAGGACAGCAGCGTGATGAACACCGTGCCCGCCATGGCCGCGTAGAGAACCGTGGTGCCCACGGAGCCGGTGCCGCCGCCGAGCACCCGGGACAGCATGAGCACCGACGTCCTTCCGTGGGGGTCGGCCGCGGTGATGTACTGCGATCCCACCAGCGCCGCCGCGCCCGTACCCATGATGATCACGAGCAGGCAGAACGTGGTGACCGTACCGACCGCCCACGACATGGAACGGCGAATGGCGGGCACGTCCCGTGCGGAGTACAGACGCATCGTGATGTGGGGCAGACAGGCGGCGCCGAGGATCACGGTGATCTGGAGACTGGCGAAGTCCAGCCGGTCGAGGGCCGAGGTGCCCAGCTGAAGCCCCTGCCGGAAGAAGGCGGGGCCCGCCCCGCTGCCGTGCCGGGCGGCCTGGAGCACCGCGTCGGGGCTCCAGTCGAAGCGGTTCAGGACGAGCACGGCGACGGTGGCGCTGGTGCCGAGCAGGAGCACGATCTTGATCATCTGGATGAGCGCGGTTCCTCGCATGCCGCCGAGCGCCGCGTAGATGATCATCAGGCTGCCGACGAGGACGATGCAGGTCGTCCTCGCGCCGGTCAAGTGCGGGATGCCCAGGATGAAGGTGAGGAGCGACCCGGCTCCGGACAGTTGGACGACCAGGAAAGGCAGGGTCGCGCTGAGTGTCACCGCACAGGAGGCGATACGGGTCGCACGCCCCGGCATGGTGCGGGCCAGAACGTCGCCCATGGTGAACCTGCCGGCGTTGCGCAGCGGTTCGGCCAGCAGGAACATCAGCAGCACCAGCGAGAGGGCGGTACTGACCGCCAGGACGTATCCGTCGTAGCCGGCGAGCGCGATGATGCCGGTGGTGCTCAGCACCGTGGCCGCCGAGATGTAGTCGCCCGCGATCGCCAGGCCGTTCTTGAGGGGCGTGAGCGAGCGGTAGCCGGTGTAGAAGTTCGTCAGATCGTCTCGGTCCGGTCCCGCCATCACACACATCAGCAGGGTGAGGGTCACCAGTGTGGTGAACAGGACCAGGACGACGGCCTGCGTCCCCGTGCCGAAGTCGTTCATCTCGCCACCCCGGCACCCTGGGCCGGCCGCCGGACCGCCCGCTCTCGCACGGCCCGCGCCAGCGGGTCCACGGAGCGTTGGGCGCTGCGTCCGTACCAGAGCACCGCCCCGAAGGTGACGACGAGCTGGAGGACCCCCAGGGCCATGCCGAGGCTCAGTTCACCGGTGATCTTGGACCCCATCAGGTCCGGCGCACTGCAGGACAGCACGACGTACACCACGAAGGAGCCGAGCGCGGTGAGCGTGGAGACCCGGCGGAGCACGCGGTAGGCCGAGCGCAGGGCGGCGAGGTCGCCACCGTGCCGATCGGTCTCGGGCGAGGACAGTCCATGCCGGGCTGCCTGGCCGTACGGCTCGTACCGCTCGTACGGCTCGTGCGGCTCGTACGAAAAGGCATACGGCTCGGCATGCTGCTGCGACCACCGCGAGAGCACGGGTGGCGGGGGCGGGTACGGGTTGTCGTCGGAGGGTGTCATCGCCTGGCTTTCCGGTGCGGCTCGGATGCGTGGGACGTGGGGGGTGAAAGGTCGGGTGAGCGGCGCACGATACCGACTGGTTGGAATGCCTGATAAGCCCGCTGAACGTCACGTTTCGAGTTCGATGTAGGCATCCGGTCGTAGGCATCCGGGCGGCAGTGATCGCTCGACGGCGACGACCCCCGGACCGTAGCCCCTGGGGCGCAGGAATGGCTTGTGGGGAATATCACAGCCACAGGCGTACCTACTGGTCGGTATGGTCACGGGGAGCCGCGAACGACAGGAGGCGCGATGTCCGCGACCAACCGGCAGATCCGTCTGGCAGCCCGTCCGGTGGGCGAAGTGAAACCCGAAGACTGGGAGCACCGTGGCGAGCCCCTCGAAGAGCCGGGCCCGGGCCGGTTCCTGGGCCGGACACGCGTCATCTCCCTGGATCCCGCCATGCGGGGCTGGCTGGACGACCGGCCCTCCTACCTGCCGCCGGTGGGCATCGGGGAGGTGATGCGCGCCGGGTCGGTCGTCGAGGTCACCGCATCCGACCACCCGGGCTTTCAACCGGGTGATCACGTGGTCGGCACGTTCGGCGTCCAGGAGTACGTGGTCTCCGACGGCCGGGGAGCGATGAAGATCGACACCTCGCTCGCCCCGCCCTCGACGTATCTGGGAGCGCTGGGCATGCCCGGCATGACCGCGTACTTCGGTCTGCTGGACGTCGGGGCGCTGAAGGACGGCGAGACCGTTGTGGTGTCCGGGGCCGCCGGCGCCGTCGGCAGCATCGCGGGGCAGATCGCGAAGGCCAAGGGCTGCCGGGTCGTGGGTATCGCCGGAGGGCCGGAGAAGTGCGCGCTGCTCACCGGTGAACTCGGATTCGACGCGGCGATCGACTACCGGGCCGACGACGTCAGAAAGGCGCTGCGCGAGCACGCGCCCGACGGCATCGACGTCTACTTCGACAACGTCGGAGGGGACATCCTCGACGCCGCGCTGACCCGGCTGGCGATGCACGCGCGCGTCGTGGTCTGCGGCGCGATCAGTCAGTACAACAACGCCACACCGGTCAAGGGTCCCTCGAACTACCTCTCGCTGCTGGTGCGCCGCGCCCGGATGGAGGGCTTCGTCGTCTTCGACTACGCCAAGCGCTACGCGGAGGCGGCACAGGAGATCTCCGCCTGGATCGGCGCCGGCCGCATCAAGGTCAAGGAACACGTGGTGAGGGGCACCGTGGACGACTTCCCCGAGACGTTTCAGATGCTCTTCCGTGGCGAGAACGTCGGCAAGCTCGTGCTGGAGCTGGCGTGACCGCCGCCCCGCAGGAGGAGCAGAACAACAACGCCGCGCTCCAGGGGAAGGTGGCGATCGTCACCGGCGCCGCCAGCGGGCTGGGCCGGGCCACGGCGCTGGCACTGGCGCGGGCGGGGGCGCACGTGGTCGTCGCCGACCTCGACGCGCAGGGCGGCCGGGAAGTGGCCGACATGGCCGGCGGCCACTTCCGTGCCTGCGACGTCTCCGACCTCGACGCCAACCGCGCGCTGGTGGAGTTCACCCAGGAGACGTACGGCGGGGTCGACATCGCGCTGCTCAACGCGGGGGTGGCGACCGGATGCGGCGTCGGTGAGGATTTCGATCCCGCGCGCTACCGCCGGGCGATGGGCGCCAACCTCGACGGAGTGGTCTTCGGCACCCACGCGGTGCTGCCCGCGCTGCGGGCCCGCGCCGGAGGATCGATCGTGGCGACCGCGTCCCTGGCGGGCCTGGCGGCCGTGCCGCTCGATCCGCTGTACGGCGCCAACAAGCACGCGGTCGTGGGACTCGCGCGCTCCCTGGGGCCGGCGCTCGCGCCGGAGAACGTGCGCTTCAACGCGGTCTGCCCGGGATTCGCCGAATCGCGGATCATCGACCCCCTGCGCGGCATGCTCTCCGAGCAGGGTCTGCCGGTCATCCCGGCCGAGACCGTCGCCGACACGGTGCTGCGGATCCTCACCGGTGACGGCACCGGGGAGTGCTGGCTCATCCAGGCCGGCCGCGAACCGGAGCCGTTCCGCTTCCGCAACGTTCCCGGACCGGGCAAACCCGTCGGCGTCTGAGGCGTTTCCGGGGTGGGTCCCGAGGACGACCGGGCCCGCCCTCGTCGCCGTGAGGAACCGACTCGGCACACTACGCTACTCAGTACACGTCTTGCGTAGAAAGCTCGGTCGGTTCCCGGCGCTTCGGCGGCCGGCTGGTGAGGGGCGATGCATGGACTACTACGATCTCGGCACCTACAGCCGCTCCGTGACGACTTCCTCGCCCGAGGCACAACTCTGGTTCGACCGCGGACTCGTCTGGACGTACGCCTTCAACCACGAGGAAGCCGTCTCCTGCTTCGAAGCCGCCGCGGCGGCCGACCCCGACTGTGCCATGGCCTACTGGGGCATCGCGTACGCCCTCGGCCCCAACTACAACAAGCCGTGGGAGTTCTTCGACGAGCAGGACCTCGCACGTACCGTCCAACGCACCCACGCCGCCGTGGAAATCGCCCACGAGAGGGCGCAGGCGGGCGCCACGGCCGTCGAGCGAGCCCTGATCGGCGCGCTGCGTGCCCGCTATCCGCAGCCGCAGGCCGTCGAGAACTGTTCCGTGTGGAACGGGGACTACGCGGACAGCATGCACGCCGTCCACGAACTCGCCCCGGACGACCTCGACATCGCCACCCTGTACGCCGACGCGCTGATGAACCTCACTCCTTGGCGGCTGTGGAACCTGCGGACCGGTGAGCCGGCCGAAGGCGCCCGTACGCTGGAGGCCAAGGCCGTCCTGGACCGGGCGGTCGCGACCGATGCCGGGGCGGGACACGTCGGCATCCTGCACATGTACATCCACCTGATGGAGATGTCCCCGACGCCCGAGGTCGCCCTGCCCGTGGCCGACCGGCTGCGCGGCCTGGTGCCCGATGCCGGCCACCTGCGGCACATGCCCTCACACATCGAGGTGCTCTGCGGCGACTACCGGCGCGTGGTGTCGGACAACACCGAAGCGATCGTCGCCGACGAGAAGTTCCACGCGCGGGCCGGGGCCATGAACTTCTACACGCTGTACCGGTCGCACAACCACCACTTCAAGACCTACGGTGCGATGTTCCTCGGCCGGCTGCGGACCGCTCTGGAGGCCGCTGCCCAGCTGGAGGCGTCGATCCCCGAGGAACTGCTGCGCGTGCAGAGCCCGCCCATGGCCGACTGGCTGGAGGGATTCCTCGCCATGCGGGTCCACGTACTGATCCGCTTCGGCCGCTGGCGCGACATCCTGCGGATGCCCATGCCCGCCGACCCGGAGCTCTACAGCGTGAGCACGGCGATGCTGCACTACGCCCGCGGCGTCGCGTTCGCGGCCACCGGCCGTGTCCTTGAGGCCGAGGCCGAAAGACGGCTGTTCGGCCAGGCGGTCGCCCGGGTGCCGGAGACGCGCATGCTGTTCAACAACACCTGTGCCGACATCCTGGCGATCGCGTCGGCGATGCTCGACGGTGAGCTCGCATACCGCAAGGGCGACCATGACGCCGCCTTCGCCGCGCTCGAGCGGTCGATCGAACTGGACGACAACCTTCCCTACGACGAGCCGTGGGGGTGGATGCAGCCCACCCGGCATGCGTACGGCGCCCTGCTCCTGGAACGGGGGCGTGTCGCGGAGGCCGAGGCGGTCTACCGGGCCGACCTGGGACTCGACGACACCCTTCCACGCGCCTTGCAGCACCCCGGCAATGTCTGGGCCCTGCACGGGCTGCACGAGTGCCTGGTCCGGCTGGGCAAGGCGGGGGAGGCGCAGCTCGTGGCCCAGCAGTTGAAGATCGCCGTCGCGATGGCGGACGTGCCGGTCCAGGCGTCCTGCTTCTGCCGCCTCGACGCGCTCCCGGACACGGCCGGCGGAGACGGTTGCTGCACAGGAAGTACGGTCGGCCCTGACGCCGGCCGCAGTGGCGCCGTTCAGCGCAACACTGCCCTCCAGCATGAGACATGAAATCGAACGTGACGCATTCTGGGACGAGTTGGACCGGAGGGGCGCAGCGGTTCTGACTTTCTTGGTGGGTGCGGCGGCCCTCGGGTGGACCGTGGTCGCGCTGAGCGTGCACGCGACCGACCCGACCGGGCTGGACCCTGACAGTGTGACCGATGCTGACCTGGCCCGCCTGGGCGCCGGTGTGATGGCCGTCATCGCGGCGGTGGCTGCTGGACTGTGGTGGCGCCACGGGGCGGCCCTACGTCGGCCGGTGATCGGCGGAGGCTGGGCGCGGGCCGTGTGCGGGAGACAGCAGGATTGACGGCACCAGCCCGCGGCCGTGCAGACTCGCCGATCCCGGTGTCCGGCTGAGAGGGAGGAGGAGGGCCACGACCCTCATACGTGGCCTCCTCCTCCGTCGCCGCAGGCGGTGCGGTGGCAGGGCACCGGCCCGGCGGACGGACACGGCAGTGCGGGTGCCGGGTCCGTGATGCGGTGCTCCTCCACCAGGGCCAGCAGCCGGGCTTCTGCCTGCGGCTTCTGTCGGCCGTCACCGGTATGTGCTCGAACGGTACGCCTTCGGCCGCGGCCAGCGGCTGGAGGTCGGGATGGTTGGAGACCACCAGGACGATCTCGGCGGCCACCGGCGCGAAGGTGTCCCGCAGTCCGCCCAGGGTGGTCCCGGCACCGGGGGCGGTGAAGCCGGTGCGCAGGAACACGATGCCGTGCTCGGCGTCGTCGAACTGCTGGTGCTCGGTGATGTCGCACCCGTGCCGCTGGAGGAACGACGTCACGGCGTGCCGGACGCCGGGGCGTTCGGGGCAGCTGAGGTGAGGACGAACTCGCTGTTCATGGACGGCTCCTCAGCACTCGACGACGTTGAGGGCGAGACCACCGCGGGCGGTCTCCTTGTACTTGTCCTTCATGTCGGCTTCGGTTTCCCGCATCGTTGTGATCCCCCTCCAGGCCCAGGACGACGGCCCGCACACGGACCGAGAACGCCCGCCGCGGCCACGACATCGCCGCGCGCCTTGACTTCGGAACCGTGTGGGTCAACTCCCATCTGGTACTGGCGAGCGAGGTCCCCTGGGGCGGGTTCAAGGGATCCGGTTACGGCCGGGACCTGTCCCTCTACGCGCTGGCGACTACTCGCGCACCAAGCACGTCATGCACAACCACGAGCGCTGATCCCGTCCTTCGCCGGCGCACATCTCGTCGCCCGGTCCTCGCGCTCACCCGGCCGGCAGGTGGACGGTGAAGCGGGCCCCGGGGGTGTGTACGGGGTCGTAGGACACCTCACCGCCGACGGCGCGGGCCAGGCGGCGGGCGAGTGGCAGGCCGAGGCCCGCCCCGTCGTGTCCGTCACCGGGGTCCGCGCGGCGGCCGGGCTGGAACAGTTCGCCGGCGAAGGCGCCCGGCACGCCGGGGCCGTCGTCGACGACGTCGATCCGCACGGCTCCGGGCAGGCGCCGCGCCGACACGGTCACGCTGGAGCGTGCGTATCGGGCCGCGTTGGCGAGGAGGGGGCTGATGATGCGTTCGAGGAGAGCGGGCGCGGCTCCTGTCTCCAGCGTCGGCGCCTCGCTCTCGACCGTGGCCTTGACCCCCTGCGGTGTGTCGAGGTTGTGGATCAGTCGATCGAGGACGGGCACGACGTCGGTCGTCCCGGGTGCGGTGGACGGCGGGTGGAGCGCGTTGTCCCGGGCGTCGTTCAGGAGCGTGTCGCAGATGGTGCGCATGGACTGGGCGGCCTCGCTGATCACCTCGTGGGTGGCGCGGGTCTCGGCCTCCGAGCGGGGGCGGGCACGCCACCAGTCCAGCTCGATGATGATCCGGGTGAGGGGGGTGCGCAGTTCGTGGGACAGTTCGCCGGTCAGCTGCTGTTCGTGGCGCAGCACCGTGCGGATGCGGTCCAGGAGCGCGTCCAGGGAGGTACCGAGGCGTGCGAGCTCGGCCGGGTGCTCCTCGTCCCCGAAGCGGTCGTCGGAGCCCACGGCACTCCACTCGGTGGCCTGGTCGGTCATCGTCCGCACCGGCCGCAGTGCCCGCCCGACGGCCAGACGCGTCAGCACGTACGTGCAGCCGAGCATGACCGCGTCCAGGATCAGTGATCCCAGCAGCAGGGTGTCGGCCGAACTGCGGTAGGGGCTGAGATCCAGTGCGGTGACGACGGTGGCGCTGACATGGCGGCCGCGCTCGGGCCGTGAGCACAGCCGGACGGGTTCGCCACCGTCGGCATGGACGGTGACGCAGGCATGCCGGTGCTGCGCGGCCAGCCGGTCGGCGGCCCGGGCCAGCGGGCTGCCGGTCGTGGTCGACGGGGGCTTCTCGAGCAGCCGCGTGCCGGCGTAGATCCACACGTTCGCATCGAGGAAACGGTCGTTGACGGTCTCCAGGACGCGCACCCGGGGGCCGCTGGTGTCGACGGTCGTGGCGACCGCGGCGGCCCGGTTGCGCAGTTCGTCGTCCGCCTGATGTTGCAGATGGCGGTCCATCACGGCGTTGAAGACGACGGTCAGGACGGTCATCAGCAGAGCTGCGGTGGCCACTGCCACGAGGGAGAGCCGGCCGCGCAGGGTGCGGGGGGCCAGACGGCGCAGGACACGGCGAAGGTTCATGACAGGTGCGGTCCGTCACGCAGGGCGCGGTCCCCGCGGAAGAGGATCTTGTGACGCATGGTTCTCCAGCAGCGCTCCGACCCCGGCACGCCGAGCGCGACCGGCCGTGACTGGGCGCCCAGCACGTCGACGGCCGACTGCGCGGCGGGGTGCAGCGGTGTGCTCATCGGGCTCGGGCCTTCCTGGAGAGTGACTACAGGCATGTAGACGAGTAATGAACCGTAGACGAATGGCCGACGCGGTGGGTTCCCGGTGGTCCCACAGCAGGTCAGCGCACTGGCACAGCGCATCCACCAGGGCGAGCCACCCGTGGTCGTACGAACCGGTCGGGATGCCGTCACGAGCGGCCCGGACGTCCATGCCGTCCCCACCTACAGCGGGTGCACGGAGAATCGGTCAGGACCCGGTTCGTGCATGCGCCCGCACGGCCGGCCGAAGGCCTTCATCGCGGGCCGGACCGCTGCTGCGCACGTCACATGCGGGGTGAGCGAGCACGGCGCCAGGGGCACCGGCGGCGGGCGGAACCGGTCCTCAGTAGCCGCCCAGGAGGGCGCGTACCCTGTGCAGGGTCTCCGGTCCGGCAGAGCTGTGCCACCGGTTCGGGTCGGCGGGGCGCCGTCCCCACAGCAGCAGCACTCGTACGGCCGCGTCGCTCTCGATCGTCGCGGGCCCCTCGGGCGCGGCGAGCCGGATGCTGCCGCCGTCGGCGTCGGCGGACACCACGACGTCGTCCATGCCCGGCGTGCGCAAGCGGCCTTCCACCCGTCCGCCGGGGTCCAGGTCCAGCCCGGAGCGTCCCTTTTCCAGCAGGGGGCGGCCGACGGACACCACGCTGTGCTCGGTCATCCACGGCTCGTTGAGCGCCTGCACCGCGGTCCGGTCGTCACCGGTCAGGTCCCAGCGGTGCAGGATCAGCTCTTCGCGCATGTGCTCGGCGAAGAACGGGACCGTCACCGACCGGCCGGTCCACATCACCTCGGTGTCCGGTGCCAGGTCCTGCTCGGCGGCCGCGGCGACCTCGGTGAGCTGCTCGCAGCGGTTCAGGAACGTCGCCCAGAGCTCGGAGTCGGACATCCGCCGGAAGGGCGCCTCACGGTCGAAACCCCTGGTCTCCACCGGTGCTCCCGCATGGAAGGCCCGGAGCACCCGGGCCAGTTCCTCGGCGTTGCCCGTCTGGTGGATCAGGATGTCCCGTACCGTCCACGCCTCGCACCAGGTGCCGTCGTCGGGCCTCCGTGCCTGCACCGCGTGCACGAAGGGCGCCAGCTCCGGCAGGGTCTCTTCGACCTTGGAGGGGATCATGCGGCATGGGTAGCCCGAACGGGGCGTCGGTCAAACCAGCTCGCGTCCGACAGTGGCCACGCAGGCCGGGCCGGCCGCAACGACGTGGCGGGGCCCGGGAGTCGTATCCAGCTCCCGGGCCCCTGGGGATGCCACCCAATTGCGCACGCCGGCGGCGTTTAAGAGGACGGATCAGTCATCATGCCGTCGTGTTCTTCCTTTGAACTACCGCAGCAGGAAAGAGCTGCAGGCGAGAGTCGAACTCGCATCCGACGGCGGTCGTCCGGCCCCGTCGATCCGGCGATCGGCGGCGATGCTGAGACTGGAGCGAGAGTCTGAGACTGACCGCGGCTGCCTCTGCCATGTTGGGCTACCCCGGCCCGTCGCGGGCGTTGTGCCGGGGGAAGGACTCGAACCTTCACTGTCACCGTGTCTTCAGGCTGAACTTCAGTGTCAGCTTGCGCTCATCACGCGGACCAGGCCTCAATCCGGCCCGCGCCTGTTGCGCACCCCCGCGCTCGCACGCGGGGGCGATCGTGGATGCTACCCGTGGCCGGCGTCAGCCGAGCAGGTAGCCGAACACCGCGTCGCCGACCCGCTGGTCGGTGACCTCGGCGCCGTTGGCCTCCTCGCGGGCGAACTTCACCGCCTGCTGGAGCTTCTCGACCCGCTCCACCAGCTCGTTCATCCGCCGCGCCGGGAGCGCCCCGGAGAACTTCACGGTCGTCCAGTACCCGATGGGCACGTCCTCGTAGTACACCTCGACCTGCGCCGGGTGCTTCTCGGTCGCCTCGGCCTTGACGTGGTTGCGCGGGACCTTCTTCGTGCGGATCGTGCGCACGGGGTCCGTCTTCCACCAGTCCGTGGACGGGTCGTGCGACCAGGACTCGGCGGCGTCGAGGGTGGGGAGCTTCCTGACGAACGTGTGCAGGTCGGTGAGCTGCTTCTCCAGGAAGAGCAGGTAGCTGACCGGGACGTCGGTGAGGATCGTCCGGCCGTCGACCGTGACGTCCGCGCGGGCCGCGCAGTTCGCCCAGTCCTTGGTGGCGGTCACGTCGAAGAGCCGGGTCAGCGACGCGGACATCTCCCGCAGCACGTCCTCGGCCTGCACCTGTACCCGCGTGGACTCGGGAGGCAGCTGCTCGCCCTCCTCGTCCTTCGGCTGGTACGTACGCGAGATACCGGCCAGCAGCGCCGGCTTCTGCACCTTGTGGTGCGCCGCGGTGATGTCCTGGAGCGACTTGCTCTTGACACCCTTCTCGACGGCGATGATCTGGTTCAGTTTCGCCACTTCGGGTCCCCCTTCGAACAGGCAGGAACGTACCTCGCCGGCTCGAACACGCGCACTTCCTTTTTCCGGCGCGGCCCCGCCCGCGTCAGAGGTCCGCACCGGCGCGTGGCGTGATGCGGAAGTCGAACGCGAGGGTTCCGGGATCCAGGGCCGTCGCCCCGCCGTCGACCGTGAGCACCGCACCGTTGACATAGGACGCCGCCGGGGAGATCAACCAGCCGATCGTCTCGGCCACTTCACGCGGGTCGCCCGGCCGGCTCATGGGCAGCGGCCTGGTCGCCTCCGCATAGGCGGAGTCCACACCGCCGTCCTCCATGCCCGCCTCCCGGGCGAAACGCGCCATGCGCCGGTCGGCCATCTCGGTCCTCACCCAGCCGGGGCACACGACGTTGGCGCGCACCCCCGCGCGCCCGTAGTCGACGGCCACGGAGCGGCACAGCGACAGCAGGGCGGCCTTGGACACGGCGTACGGGGCGTTGCCCGGGCCGCCGAGCAGGGCGGAGACCGACGCGACGGCCACGACCGCTCCCCGCACCCGCACCAGGTGGGGGATCGCCGCACGCAGGAGCAGCAGCGGACCGGTGAGGTTGGTGCGCATCACCTCGTCCCAGTCCGCCAGTGACAGGTCCCCGACGGTGCCGCCGCGTCCGATGCCCGCGTTGAGCACGACACCGTCCAGCCGGCCGTGGGCGTCGAGGGCCGCACGGACCAGGCCTTCGGCGGCGTCGGGGTCGCCCGCATCGGACGGATACGCCAGTACGCCGGTCTCCTGCTCCAGCCGCCGCAGCGGTTCCACCCGGCGACCGGAGACCACCACATGGTGCCCCTGCTCGCGCAGCAGCCGGGCGGTGGCCTGGCCGATGCCGGAGCCGGCGCCGGTGACGATGACAACTCGCTTGTCCATCAGAGCGGTTCAGCTTTCTGTTCCGGGAGCATGCGGAAAGCCGATCGTAGAAGGGGCCGCGCGCCGGACGTCCGGCCACCGGCGATCTTGAGACACCTTTCCCGCCGGACCTGGCCCCGGCGTGCGCACGGTGGCGGAGGCCGGGCTCAGTCCGGCGTGCCGGGCCCGGTGTACGGACCCGGCCGCCCGCTCAGGCGTACGGCCTCCAGGGCGATGTAGAGCTCCGCGGCGGACTCTGCGTCGGTGGTGCGGCGGCCGGTCAGTTCGGCGATGCGGTTGAGGCGGTACAGGACCGTGTTCCGGTGGCAGTGCAGCCGGCCCGCAGCCGCCGTCGTCGATCCGCCGCCGGCGAACCAGGCGTGCAGGGTCTCGAGCAGGGTGGCCTGTTCCTGTGGGGGCAGGGCGAGGAGGGGCCCGAGGACTGCCCGGGCGACTTCCTGCGCCGTGTCGGGGGAGGCGGCCGTCAGGAGCGACACCGGCGCGCTGCCGTACAGGTGGGTGCCGCCCGCGCCGTGGGGCAGGCACTGCAGGGCCAGTTGGGCCTGCCGCCAGGCCGCCGGGGCGTTCACGGGCGAGGTGAAGGCACGGCTGACCCCGACCCGGGACAGCGCGATGTCGGACAGCCGGCCGACCGCATGCGCGATGGCCTGTTCGTCGGGGAGCGACAGCAGGCCCACCCAGGCCCCTATCGGCTGGATCCACTCGGAGCCGATTCCGGCGGCCCCCAGGCGGCTGCGCACGCTGGGCAGTGGCTCGACCCCGTCGTGGACCTCGGCGCAGACCACCAGAAAGGGACCCTGCCGGTCGAGGTCCAGGACCCGTGCGATCTCCCATGCGCTCGCACCGGTGCCGGCCCTGCCGTCGAGCAGGGTGGTGAGCATCATGCTGCGGGCCGTGGTGTCGCGACGCGACTGTTCCTCGACGGTGGCCCGGTAGGCGTCGGCGGCCGCGCTGGAGTAGTCGTCGATGGCCGCCCAGATGTCGGAGGCCATGTGCAGCAGCTCGACGGTGCTCTCCTCGGCCACGGCGGTCGCGAGCAGCCGGTCCCAGACGAAGCGGCCGGCCAGCCGGTAGGCGTGCAGGACCGCGGCCAGCGGGATGCCCTGTGCGGCCTTCAGCCGCCCGGCCGCGCGGGGCGCCTCGAGCGTCGTGGGCCGACCCTGCAGCGCCGCGAACATCGTGGTCAGGTTGTCGTGCACCATGGCGCGCAACTGCTCCCGGCCGAGCAGCGTGTGCTCGGCGTACGCGTGCTCGCCGCCGAGGATCTCGTCGGTGAGGTCCTCCGCGAGCCGGTCCACCTCGGTCAGCAGGCGGCCGACGAGTTCGACGACCCGGTCGGCGGCCATCGGCTGCGTCGTCACGGGCGCAGTGTAGTGCGGCGCAACTGTGCGACGGCACAGTCCCGTGCCGCCTTTTCCCGCCCCCTGCCTATGGCCGAAACCGGTGGTGAGCGGTGGAATCACCGGCGATGTGTCTCACCGTGGTCGCGCGGATCGGGCATGTGCACAAGTCGTGGCGGATCGAAGGAGATCGCATGGACAGCAGGGGACACGCACCCGCAACGGCGGGGATGGGGCGGCGGCGATTCCTCGGGTATGTGCTGGCCGCCTCGACGCTGACCGTGGCCGCCGAACTCGGCGAGGCCGTGCTCGCGCCGGAGGAGACGGCGGCCGTCGTCCCCTCCGTGCCGGGTCCGGCGGAGATCTACGACCTCAACGACATGCTCACCGATGCGGCACTGCCGACCGCGAATCTCATCACGATCCGGATCGACTCCGACGGCACGGCCTCCTTCGCGCTGCCCCGGGCCGAGGTCGGGCAGGGCATCACGACGTCCAGCGCCATGCTGATCGCCGAGGAACTGGACCTGCCGCTGGAGCGGATCCGCGTCACACTCGCGGACGCGCGGCCCGAGCTGCTGTTCAACCAGCTCACCGGCGGCTCCAACACCACGATCTCGACCTTCACACCGATCCGGGTGGCCGCCGCGGTGGCGCGGGGCCGGCTGCTCAGGGCGGCGGCCCTGGAACTCGGGGCGGCCCTGGACACCCTGACCACCAAGGCCGGGGTCATCACCTCGACGGCCACCGGCCGCAGTCTCACCTACGGTGAACTCGCCCAGAAAGCAGCATCAGTGACGACAGGTCAGGTCTCCGTCGTGCTCAAGGAGGCCGCGGAGTTCGAGGTCATCGGCACCGCGCAGCGGCGCATCGACGCCCGGGACGCGGTGACGGGGCGCAAGAAGTTCGCGATGGACCTGCACATCCCCGATGTTTTGCCGACGATGGTGTGCCGGCCGCCCACCGTCAACGGCACCGTGCGCTCGGTGGAGAACCTCGCCGAGGTGCGGGCGATGCCCGGCATCACGGACGTCGTCGCCGTCTCCACCGGCGTCGCTGTCCGCGGCCGTACCTTCGGCCAGTGCATCGACGCCGTGCGCGCACTGAAGGTGTCCTGGGGCCCCGGAACGGCCGACGCGAAGAGCGACGACACCGTCCGCGACGAACTGAGCAGGGCCGAACTCCCGCTTCCTGCACCGGACTTGTTGACCAAGTCGGTCGACGCCCGGTTCACCTTCCACTTCGCGAGCAACAGCGCGCTGGAGACCAACTGCGCCATCGCCGACGTACGGGAGGACTCGGCCGAGATCTGGGGAAGCCTGAAGTCCCCGATCGTCGCCCAGGAGCAGATCGCGCTGAAGCTGGGGCTGCCGGTGGCCGCGGTGAAGGTCCATGTCACCGAGGGCGGCGGCTCCTTCGGGCGGAAGCTCTTCCACGACGCCGCCGCCGAGGCCGCCGAGATCTCCAGGGCGATGGGCAAGCCGGTCAAGCTGATGTGGCACCGCACCGACGACTTCCGGCAGGGCCGCACCCACCCGATGGCCACCTCGCGTGTACGCGCCACGTACGCGCTCGGCCAGGTGCTCACCTACGACCAGCGGCACACCTCCGTCGCCACCGACTTCGGCCACGGAGTCGGCGAGATCATCACCGCACAGGCCGCCCGGCTGCCCGTCGGCGATCTGACCTTCTCCGAGACGATCTTCGCGCTCAGCCAGCAGACCCCGTACGACTTCGGTGTCGTCACCCAGTTGCTCGGCGAGACCGACAAGGGCTTCAACACCGGCTCCATGCGCAACATCTACTCGCCCAATGTGCGCTGTGCGCAGGAACTGGTCGTGGACGAGCTGGCCAGGCGGATGGGCAAGGACCCCTACCGGTTCCGCCGGGAGTTCCTGAAGGACGGGCGGGTGCGGGCCGTCCTCGACAAGGTGGCCGACGTCGGGGAATGGGGCCGGAGCATGCCCGCCGGGACGGCGCAGGGCATCGCGGTCCATCCCGAGTACCACGCATGCGTCGCCGTCCTCGCCGAGATCGACTGCCGGCCCGAGACCACCGGACGCACGGTCCGCGACGCCTACACCGGCCCCCGCGTCACCAAGGTGGTGTGCGCCGTCGACGTGGGTCTCGCGGTCAACCCGCGAGGCCTCGAGGCGCAGATGATGGGCGGCATCATGGACGGCATCGCGATCACCCTCAGCGCCGGCCTCCATCTGTCGGACGGCCACTTCCTGGAAGGAAGTTGGGACAACTACTTCTACACCCGGCAGTGGAACACCCCGCCCGAACTGGAGATCGTCGTCATGCCGCCGACCAGCGGGCAGCCCGGCGGTGCGGGCGAGCTGGCCGTGGCGGGTGCGGCCGCCGCCGTGGCCTGCGCCCACGGCCGCGCCACCGGCACCATGCCGACCAGCTTCCCGCTCAACCACGCCGGACCGCTCGGCTTCGAGCCGCTGCCCACCTCACCGCCCATCCCCGCGTCCCCCACCGACGGACTCGACCGCGCCTTCTAGGAGACCACGTGCCCGAACACACCTTCATCCTCAACGGCAACCGGGTCACCGTCGACATCGAGGACGATGTCCGGTTGCTGTGGGTGCTCCGAGACGTCCTCGGCGTCACCGGACCGAAGTACGGCTGCGGTCTCGGCGTCTGCCAGGCCTGCACGAGCCACATCAACGGCAAGGCGTTCAATCCGTGTTCGGTGCCGGTGAAGGACATCGCCGCCGATGACGAGATCACCACCATCGAGGGCCTGCCCGGCACCGTCGGCCGTGACCTCCATCCGATGCAGGAGGCCTGGCTGGAGTACGACGTCGCGCAGTGCGGCTACTGCCAGCCCGGCCAGATCATGGCCGCCGTCGCGAAGGTCCGCCAGGTACGCGAGGAGGGCCGGGAGATCACCGAAGCCGACCTCGACGAGATCCGCAACGTGTGCCGGTGCGGCACCTACCACCGCATCCGGCAGGCCGTCACGGCCGGCGCGAAGAAGTACTGAACGGCCGCGACGGTGCTAAGCGTCGCCGGCGGGCTTCAGCTGCAGTGCGTTCTCCCAGATCTTGTTGAGCGTGGTCACCAGCCGTTCGAAGGGGATCCGCTGCCCGAGCACGAACACGCTGTAGGCCATGCGGCTTACCATGCCGGACAGGGCGTGGGCCGTCACGAGCGGATCGAGCGTGGGGTCGGCCTCGCCGCTGGCTTGCAGGGCGCGGATCATCCTGGCGTTGCGTCGCGCGAAGGCGTTGCCGCGTTCGACGCGCAGGGCCAGGAAGCTGTCGTCGATGTGGGCGACCTGCTCGAAGAGGGCCATCAGGCGCGCGTTCTTCTGGTACGAGCGCAGATAGTCACGGTTGGCCGCGTCGATGAGCTGCCGGGTGTCGGTGATGCCGGTGCGCTCCCGCAGGTGCGGGTGGAGCATCTCCTCCTGCACCATGTCCACCAGCGCCCGGAAGACGTCCTCTTTGTCGTTGAAGTAGGTGTAGAACGAGCCGGACGCGACATGGGCGGCCGCGGTGATGTCGGTGATCCGGGCGTCGAGATAACCATCGCGCTCGAAGACCTCGCGTGCCGCGGCGATGAGCGCGTCGCGCGTACGCTCGCCCCGTCGGCTGCGCGGGGCCAGCGGTTGCCGGGAACCGCCATGAGCCCGGGCCTGGCGGCCCGTGCCCGTGCGCGGAGCCGGCTTCACCGTCCCAGGCCGAGCGAGCCGAGGAAGCGGAGGAGCGCGGCGTTGACCTCCTCGGGGCGCTCCTGCTGGACCCAGTGGCCGGCGCCGTCCAGGACGACGTGCTCGCGCAGGTCGGTGAGGACCTCACCGAGGTTCTGTGCGGGCATGAACATGGCCACGGGATCCCTGGAGCCGGTGAGGAAGAAGGACGGCTGTGTGATGGGGCGGCCTTCGAGTTCGCGGGTGAGCTCCCAGTTGCGGTCCATGTTGCGGTAGTAGTTGAGGCCGCCCGTGAAGCCGGTCTCCTCGAACGTCTTGACGTAATGGGCCAGCTCTGCCTCGCCGAGCCACGGCGGGGGCGTGAGTTCCGCCTCGTCGCGGGACGCCCACTCGGCGGAGTAGATCTCCCGTGCGACGAGTGTCCTGCGGACGTTGCGGGCCAGCGCCTCGTCCGCGACTCCGGGTTCCTGGAACCACACGATGTAGAAGTCGTCGCCCAGACGCGAACGAAGGATGGGCAGCGGCGGGGCGGGGGAGCGCGGGGTGACGGGAACGCTCAGGCCGGCCACGGCGCGCACCCGCTCGGGGTGCAGCCAGGCCATGTGCCACACGACGTTCGCCCCCCAGTCGTGTCCCACGAAGACCGCGTCCTCGGCGCCCACGTCGTCCAGGAGTCCCGCGAGGTCCGCGCACAGGCTCAGCACGTCGTAGGCCTCGACATCCCGCGGCCGTGAGCTGCCCCCGTAACCGCGCATGTCGGGCGCGAGGACCCGGTGTCCGGCCTCGGCCAGGGCGAAGACCTGATGCCGCCAGGAGAAGGCGAGCTCGGGAAAGCCATGGCACAGCACGACCGGCGGTGTGCCGGGCCTGTGCTCGCCGTGCTCGAAGACGCGCAGAGTGATGCCGTTCGTCGCGACATCACGCGCCTCTAGGCGCTCCCACTCCGCGAGTGAACCCTTCGTCGTCATGTGCCACCGCACCGCCCATCGGCTGGTCCCTTCGACCAACACACCTGGCCGGCGGGCTCTGTGAGTATTGAACTTGACGTTGGATTCAACTATACGGGGCTGTGGCCCGCCCCACGCGCCGACGCGCCTACGCCACGAGGAGCAGCTCGGGTCCGGCCTGGGCTGCGACCCAGCCCCTGGTGCCGTGACCGGGCGCCCCGACAGCCAGGCACCGGCACACCTACCTGGGCAGGGCAGGACGGGTGCTCCCGCCGGGGGTCTCCTCGGCGACCGGCAGCGGCTGCCGGTAGCGCGTGGAGGTGTCGACCCGCGGGGCGCTCCGGCTCAGCCGCAGGGCCGTGGCCCGCGCCTCGGCGTCGTCCGGCACGGATACGGCGAGGAGCCGGAAGGGAGCTGAGGGCCGCAGCTCGACGACCACGACGGGCCTGCCGGGCCGCAGCGCCACGAAGTCCGTGCCGCCGGTGTGGCCGCGCGTGCCGATGGACCAGCCGCCGGGAATCCAGACGCCGCGCCGCCGCACTCCGCGCAGGGCGCGCCACCAGGCCGTTTCGACCGTGACCCGGCACACCGCCGTCAGCGGTACGCGCATGTCACCGCGGCGGGCGGCCGCCCTTTGCCACCACGACAGACGGACCACCACGTCGTCCCCGTCGACGAGAATGCGTGCCATCGCTCAGCTCCTCCGTTCCATACTCCTCGCTCCTCCGTGCCGCTGCCCGTGTCGCGGAGGTGTTGCCCGGGTACCCGGCCGGGGCGCCGGAGGGAGGTGCCGTCACGCCCGTCCGGATCGTCCGAGTGCGCGCAGGCGCACCCGCCGGGCGCGAGGCGTCGTACGACCGCACGCCGTGGCCCGGTGACGGGCACGGCGGAGGTGTGGGAAGGAGTCGACTGGGCATGCGGTTTCATGATCGCGTCCATGCCGGCCGGGAGCTGGCCGAGCGGCTGCGCATCCGGCAGGAGGCGGGGGCACTGACGCATCCGGTCGTGCTGGCCCTGCCGCGCGGCGGGGTGACGGTGGCCCGCGAGGTGGCGCGGGCGCTGGAGGCACCGCTCGACGTGCTGGTCGCACGCAAGATCGGCGCGCCGTTCCAGGAGGAGCTGGGCGTCGGGGCGCTCGCCGGTGACGATCCGCCGCTGTTCGACAAGCGGACCCTGGACGAACTCGGTCTGACCGAGGAGGCCCTGGACGACGTGGTGGAGCGGGAGCGGGCGGAGCTGCACCGCCGGGAGCAGCGGTACCGGGAGGGCCGGCCGCCGCCCGAGCTGCGGGACCGTACCGTCATCCTGGTGGACGACGGGGTGGCCACCGGGGCGACCGCGCGGGCGGCGCTGCGCTGGCTGCGCCGGCAGTCGCCGGAGCGGCTGGTGCTGGCGGTGCCGGTGTGCTCTCCGCAGGCGGCCGACCTGCTGCGCGGCGAGGCCGACGAGGTGCTCTGCCTGCAGCGGCCGACCGTCTTCCTGGCCGTGGGGGAGTGGTACGAGAACTTCGAGCAGCTGACGGACGACGACGTGCTCGCCGCGTTGCACGGGCAGTGAGCCCCGGGCGCGCCGGGCCGGAGCGGAGACCGCGATGGAGTTGGTCGAGGAACGTTCCTTCCGCTACCGCATCGAGCCGCACGCGGGCATGCGCGTGCCCGGGATCGTCTTCGCGTCCCGGGATCTGCTCCGGGACGCCGAGCAGTCCCTGGAACAGGTCGTGCACGTGGCCACGCTGCCCGGCATCGTCGCCGCCTCGTACGCCATGCCGGACATCCACTGGGGGTACGGCTTCCCCATCGGCGGAGTCGCCGCCACCGACGTGGACGCCGGCGGGGTGGTCTCGCCGGGCGGCGTCGGCTTCGACATCTCCTGCGGGGTGCGGCTGCTGGCCGCCGACTGCGACGGCGACACCTTCCGGTCCGCGCTGCCCGCGGTGATGGACGGCCTGGACCGGGCAATACCGCGCGGGGCCGGTCCCGGCGGCGTATGGCGCCTCACCGGCCCCGGAGAGCTGGAGCGGCTGCTGGACGGCGGCTCCCGCTACGCCGTGGAACAGGGCCACGGGGAGGAACGCGACCTGCTGCGTTGCGAGGACGGCGGCGCGGTCGCCGACGCGGACGTGACCCAGGTCGGGCAGCGGGCCCGGGAGCGGGGCCTGGGCCAGGTGGGCAGCCTCGGCTCCGCCAACCACTTCCTGGAGGTGCAGCAGGTCGCCGAGGTGTACGACGGCCAGGCCGCCGCCGCCTTCGGGATCGGGCCGGGCCAGGTCTGCGTGATGATCCACTGCGGCTCGCGCGGCCTGGGGCACCAGATCTGCACCGACCACGTACGGCTCATGGACCGCGCGATGGCCCGCTACGGCATCTCCGTGCCCGACCGGCAACTCGCCTGCACACCCGTCGGCTCGCCCGAGGGACAGGCCTATCTCGGGGCCATGGCCGCCGCCGCCAACTACGGCCGGGCGAACCGGCAGCTGCTCTCCGACGCGGCACGCCGCGTGTTCCGGCGCACCGCCGGTACCGGGCTGTCGCTGGTGTACGACGTCTCCCACAACCTCGCCAAGATCGAGACCCATCCGGTGGACGGGCAGCGGCGGCTGCTGTGCGTGCACCGCAAGGGCGCCACCCGTGCCTTCCCACCCGGACATCCCGAACTGCCCCAGGACATCAGTGAGTTCGGGCAGCCGGTGCTGATCCCCGGCACCCTGGGGACGGCGTCGTACGTGCTGGCCGGTGTGTCCCGGGGCGACGCCTTCCACTCCACCTGCCATGGTGCGGGCCGCACCATGAGCCGTCACCAGGCCGCGCGCAGCATCACCGGCAGCGAGCTGCGGGCGCGGCTGCGGCATGCTGGCATCGCCGCCCGCCCGAAGTCCTGGCGCGGCCTGACGGAGGAGACGCCGGAGGCGTACAAGGACGTGGACGCCGTGGTCGCTGCGAGCGAGGGGGCGGGGCTGTGCCGGAAGGTCGCCCGGCTGGTGCCGCTCGGAGTGGTGAAGGGATGACGCGGGCGGGGCCCGGGGTGGCCCTGCCCGCGCGGTCACACAACCACGACCCGGCCACACATCCATGATCAGGGCACATGTCCGTGATCCGGTCACACATCCACGATCACCGAGCAGGACCAGCCGTACGCGTCCGGGCCGATGTGCAGGTCCTGCCAGGAGACACCCTTGGGCACGGCGCCGACGACGGCGACGTCGGCAAGGTCCGTGAGCGACAGCCGTACCGCCAGCCCACCGTCGTCGGCGGGCTCCGCCTCGACGTCGACGGGGATCCGGCCCGCCACCTCGAGCCGGTAGACCACCTCGTCCAGCAGCGCGACCAGCAGGTCCGCGTCGTCGCCGGGGGCGAGACGGATCCGTTCCATGGTGGTGGGGTGTGCCCCGGACGCGTCGGCGAAGGCCTCGACCATGGCCTGCACGGCCTCGGCCAGGCACTGTTCCCGGGTGGTGCCCCAGGCCTGCAGACGCGTGTCGGCGGTGTGCGGCATCGACCGGTGGCCGTTCTCGCCCTCACGCCGTGCTCGCAGCTCGTCGCTGATGTCACCGACCATGGCTGCCCCGATCCCTTCTCCGGGCCCCCTTCGCTTCCGATTGTCCCGCCTCGGGCCCGATGGCGCCGACCGGATCGATAGCATGGCGGCGGTGGCGGATCGGGGGGAGTCCAGTGGAACCGTTGGCAGGCATGGTGCTCACCGCTGTCGGTACGGTCGCGTCCGGGGCCTTGTCCGGAGCGGGCGGGGAAATGGGCCGCCGCACCTCGGAGCGGCTGTGCGGGCTCCTCGGCCGCGCACGCGCCGAGCAGCAGGACGCGAGCGGCGATGCCGGCGGCAGCGGTCGGCAGGCGCCCACCTTGCCGGGGACCGACGCCGAGCGCAGGCAGGCCGCGTTATGGCTGACCGAAGTGGCCCGTCGCTCCCCCGACTTCGCACAGGAGCTCCAGGACTGGCTCCGTGAGGCGTCCTGGCTGGCACCGCGCGCCGTGCCCGCTGTGGCGCACGACGCCGCTCGCCCGCGGATGCTGCCGGCGACGACCGGCCTGTTCACCGACCGCGAGGACGTGACGGCCGCGGTCGTCGCCCTGCTGGACGAGCGGGGCCGCGCACCCGGCGCACCGGCCGTCGTCGCGCTCACCGGGCCCGGCGGCATCGGCAAGACCGCCACCGCCGTCCACACCGCCCATGTGCTGCGGGAGCGGTTCCCGGACGGGACGCTGTACGTGGATCTGGCCGGAGCGTCCGCCGCCACGGCACTGTCGCCGTCCGAGGCGCTCGTGCGTTTCCTGGAGCGCCTCGGGGTCCGGCCGGCCGCGGTGCCGGGCGACGAGAGACGCCAGCGGGATCTCTACCTCGACTGCACGGCCGACCGGCGCATGGTGGTCGTGCTGGACAACGCCCATTCCGACGCCCAGATCATGCCGCTGCTCCCGGCAGCGCCGCACTCCCTCGTGCTGGTGACGAGCCGGCACCGGCTCGACCGGCTCGTGGCCGAGACAGGGGCCCGGCACCACACCCTGCCGCCGCTGTCCACCGACGACTCCGTCGTGCTGCTCAAACGCCTCGTCGGACGCGGGCGCGGGCGTCCGGAGATCCCGGAGGTTCCGGAGGAGATCGTCCGCGCCGTGGCCGAAGGAACCGGCGGCATCCCGCTCGCCGTGTGCACCACGGGCGCGGGCCTCGCGGTGCGCGAGCATCTGCCCTGGCAGCGGGTGGCGGAACAACTGGCCGAACGGGTCCGTGGCCACGGACGGGAAGGGGCCCGCGTGCCGGACGAAACCCATGCCGCCCCGGCAGGCGCGGACGACCCCGTGCACCGCGCGCACGACGTCTCGTACCGCGAACTGACCCCGCAGTGCGCCGCGTTCTACCGCTCGCTCGCGGTCTGGCCATGGCCGACCCTCACCGTCATGAGCGCGGCGCACGCCGCCGACGTGAGCCGGGACGCAGCCCGTGCGCTGCTCGAAGAGCTGGCCCGGGTGCACCTGTTGGAGGAGGTCGGCGAGGAGCGGTACCGGCTGCACGACCTCTCGCGCGCATACGCGTACGAACTCGCGGTCACCGAGGACGGACACGGGCGCATGGCCGCCGCCGTCCGCCGGGTCGCCGTCGGGTATCTGCGCTTCGCGGCGGCCGCCGACTTCCGGGTGATGCCGCTGCGCTGGCGACTCGGTCCCGCCTACGCCGGCCTCCGCCTGCCGGAGCGCCGTGCCGCTTCGGACGGCAAGGACGCGCTGGAGGACCTGCGCCGGGAACGCGAGAACCTGGCAGCGGCCGTCCGGGCGGCCGAGCACCACGGCTTCGACGACCTCGTGTGGCAGCTCTGCGAGGCGATGTGGGGTCTGCATCTGCTGCTCGGCTTTCACGTCCAGTGGATCGACACCCACCGGCGGGGAGTCGAGGCCGCCCGCCGGAGCGCGGTCGAGTTCGGCGACCCGCGATCCGTGGGCCGCATGCTGGTCCAGCTCGCCTTCGGCCACATGGGCGCGGGGCAGGCGGAGGACGCCGCTGCCGCCCTGGCCGGGGCGGCGGCCGCGGACGAGGCGTGCGGTCACCACCGCGGGCACGCCAGCGCGGTCGAGGCTCTCGGCCTGCTCCGCCTGAAGCAGTGGAGATACGCCGAGGCGGAGCGCTGCTTCGAGGAGGCCCGGGAGATCCTCGAACGCATCGGGCCGGGCGACGACGGTTGGGACGACCTGCCCCGGGCCCGCGCGCTGGTGGAACATCACGCCGGACGCGCGCTGGGGCGCCGGCGGCAGGTCGCCGCCGCCCTGGAGCGCCTCAACGACGCGCTCGCACGCTTCCGTGCCCTCCCCGGCGGCGACCCCTACAACGTGGGCCGCGTCTACATGAGCCTGGGCGAGACCCATCTGGAGGCGGCGGACCCGGACCTCGCCCGGGTGTGCCTGGACCAGGCAGTCGAGGCCATGGAGACCGCCGGAGCCGGCCTCCAGCTCGCCGACGCCCTGGAACTGCGGGCCCGCTGTCACCGTTCGGCGGACCGTGCCGCGGACGAGGCGGCCGATCTGCGCACCGCGGCCGTCTGCCACGAGCGCAACGGAGACGCCTCGGGCGCGGCGCGGGTACGCGCCCGGCTGGCGGAACTGGAGCCGTGAGCGGTCCTCACCGCGGTGCGAGGTCCTCGACCGTGACGCGGTGCCCGGCGGTTCCGGTGCGCACCGTCAGCTCGGGACCGGCCTGGCGCAGGGGCCGCCCGGCGGACAGCCAGGCGTGAACGGCGGAGGCGTAGGCGGCGGGATCGCAGAGGTCGGGCCGCCCGGTCGCATCCGGGGCCGCGGCAAGCCGTACCAGGTCTCCGGCCCGGGTGCGTACGACGCAGCGGTCCGGCCCGTCGATGTAGGCGGCCAGCCCGCAGTACGGATACCTGTCGAGCGTCTCCGCCGTCCAGGCGCCCGGCGGACCGACCCGTGGATCGTCCTCGGGGCCGTACCGGATGATGACGTCCGCGATGTGCAACCGGTCGAGCTCCTTGGTGTCCTCGTTCACCGCCGTGTGGGACGCCTCGGCGTCGCCGTGGCAGCCGCCGGGCAAATCGGGTTCGCCCGCGTCGGCGTACCGGAGCACCGAGACCTCCGGCCGGTCCACGCCGACCACGCGGGTCAGGACACGGACCGGCGCCGTGCGGTGAGCCGGCTCGAAGCGCGGCAGCGGCAGCGGATCGAGCCGGGCCCGGCCGTCCGTGGGCTCGGCGATCCCCATGAGCTCGTAGAACAGGCGACGCAGGAGTACGGCCGACTCGCCCGGGGACGAACTGGTCTGCTCCGCCAGTTCCTTGTACCGCTCGGGCCGATGCGCCGCGATCGCGTGGTCGATCTGGGTCCGGAGGCTGCCCCTGGCGACGAGGACGGGAGCGGTACGGCCGAGGGACGCGACGGGGGAGAGCGGGTCGAGGTCCTGCTGGGGGAAGCCGCGGACGAGGACGGGGACGCCGATGGACGCCGCGTAGTAGGTGACGCTGCCGTGGTCCCCCAGCACGCAGTCCGCCGCGATCAGGGCTTGCCGCCAGCCGTCGAGCGGCGGGATCAGAGTGAGTCCGGCGCGCCGGGCGCCGTCCAGCCAGGCCCGGACCTGACCGGGACCGTGGCCGTGCCAGATGTTGGGATGCAGGACGGCGGCGGTGCCGTACTCGTCGGCGGGAAGCTCGGCAGCCAGGCGGGGCAGCAGCCAGGGCAGCAGCTCACCGGTGGCGTCGTCCTGCGCGGAGGCGTCGCCGCCGAAGAGCGAGCGTGGGGCCCAGGTCGAGCTGATGACGATCAGCCGCCGGTCCGGCCCGACACCCAGGGCGCGTCGGAAGCGGTCGCGATGGGGCAGCGCGGCGAGGATCCGGTCGTAGCAGGGATCTCCGGCGAGGACGGCGGTGGGCACCGCCTCCGGACAGGACGCGCGCAGCCTGTCCAGCTGTTCGGGGTGGGACAGCACAGTGGCGGCCGCGAGGGGCCGACCGCCCTCGAGAAGCCATTCCGGCGACATCCCGAAAACGGGTGTCCGGGTGTCCGGGTGTCCGGGTGTCCGGGTGTCCGGGTGTCCGGGTGTCCGGGTGTCCGGGTGTCCGGGTGTCCGGGTGTCCGGGTGTCCGGTCGCCAGCTTTTTATTGTAGCCGACGCCGTGCGACAAGATCGCCAAGTCGCCCTGGAGCCTTCCCAGTTCACCGCCGTAGCTCGCGGCGATCACCAGGTCGAACTCGAGCTCCCCGGCCTGTTCCCAGGGCAGTACCGGAAGGCCGGCCTGCGCCAGCAGCTCGGGTACTCCGGCCAGAAACGGGGACGACCCGGTGCACGTGGCGAACGACTGGACCCGCAGATCGCCGTGCAGCAAGGGCAGTACATCGAGCAGGCGCGTCGCGGAGGTCACGTTGTGCACGACGAACAGGACACGACGGCAGCCGGCCCGCGTGACCCAACGCTCGGCGTCCACCCCCGCCGGTACCCGCAAACGCGTCGCCCCGCCCATAACCGCCGCCCCGTTTCCCCTGCTTGATCGACCCCGTATGCCATTGCCGCAGGTCGATGCTATCGAGGCGGTCGCCGTGGCCGCGGGGACGGGGCGAGCCTTGCGGATCCAGAGGGACAGGTCCAGTTCCCCGGTGCATCCGAGGGCGCCGTGCGGCTGCAGGGCGGTGCGCGCGGCGCCGTACGCGGCCTCGCAGGCGGTGACGGTGCTTGACCGCCTGGAAGGAGCCTCGGCGAAGGCGGGCTTGCCGTCGAGCCGCCCGATGGGCCGAACTGGGCCGCTACGGCGTCCAGGTCAACGCCATCGCCCCGGCAGCCCGGACGCGGATGACCGAGCGGACCTGCGCCGAGACCAAGACCGCCCCGGAGAAACCTCTCCCCGCTCGTGGTCTGGCTCGGCTCGGCCGCCTCCGCGGGGGTCACGGGCCAGGTGGTGCCTAGCCCAGGGTGAAGTCGTCCGCGTGGACGTCGGACTGGCCGTACCAGCCGTGGACGTAGACGGTGACGGTTCCGCTGCTGCCCGTGGTGAAGTTGACCGTCAGCTGGTTCCAACTCGTGTTGTCGGACCACGTACTGGCGGTGGCGCCCCCGCTGACCCCGATGTAGGCGTAGGGGCCCTGGACCCAACCGGTCAGCGAGTAGCTGTGGTTGGGGGACAGGGTGACGGTCTGGTCGCATTCGCCGGTGCTGCTGGAGCTCGGCGTGACCTGGAGGGCGTGGCTGCCGCTGTGGACCGGGCCGGAGACCACCGAGCTGCCGCCCGTGCAGGTCCAGGGGCTCAGGCCGCCGGTTTCGAAGCCGGCGTTGGTCAGTGAGCCCCCGCCGCCTCCGCCTCCGCCGCCACTGGAGGTGACGGTGAGCGTGTAGGTGGCGTTGTGCCTGCCACTGGCCGCGGTGCCGGTGACCGTGATCGGGTAGGTGCCCGCGGCGACAGAGGAGCCGACCGTCGCCGTCAGCGTCGAGGTGCCGCCGGACGTCACGGAGCCGGGGCTGAAGGAGACACTGACGCCGGAGGGCGCGCCGGAGGCGGCGAGGCCGACGGACTCGGCGCTGCCGGAGGTGACGGCCGTGGCGACGGTCGCGGTCGTGGAACCGCCCTGGGCGACCGAAGCCGAGCCCGGTGCCAGGGACAGGGAGAAGTCACTCGTCGTGCCTCCGCCTCCGCCGCCCGAACTGCCCTCGTACGGCACGAACGCATCGGTGAACGCCAGGCTGTTCTGGCTGATCTCACTGCACGTGGGCAGCGAGTTGGCGCTTCCGCTGCACGGCTGGTCCCGGTTGACGGACCAGAAGGCGAGCCGTCCGACGCCGTTCTGCGCGGCGAAGTTCTCCACGGTCCGGGCGTCGGCCAGGGTGAACGTCGAACCGTCGTCGTTCTTGCCGATCATCGGGGTGATCCCGAGGTTGGCGTAGGTATAACCGGAGTCGACGGACTGCATCTGCGCCAGTGTGGCCTTGGCCGCGTCGACGGCTCCCTGGCCCATCTCGGTGCCCGTGCCGGCGTAGTAGTCCATGGCCATGATGTTGACCACGTCGATCCTGATGCCCGCGTTCTTGGCGGCCTTGAGGATGTTGACGCCGTCGTTGGTCAGGCCGCTGGTCAGCACCGGCAGGGTCATGGAGAACTGCAGGCCCGGATTGGCCGCCTCGAGGTCCTTCATCGCCTGCATCTGGCGGGCCGCGGCCGCAGTGTCCGCGACGGCGGCGCCCTCCACGTCGAAGTCGAGCTGCGTGACGCCGTAGTCGTTGATGATCGCCTGGTATCCGGCGTCGATACTGCTCTGGGTGGAGCACGTCCAGGCGAGCGGTTCGCCGCTCGCCCCGCCGGAGGAAATGATGACGGACGCGCCCTCGGACTTCGCCTTGGCGATCTCCGGGTCGGTGTAGGAGTCGTTGCCGATGGGGAGGGTGTCGCCCCAGATCTGGTTGCAGCCTTCGCCGAGCACGAACGCCGCGGTGTAGGCCTTGAGTTGGTGTCCGGTGATGGCGGTGTCGAGCAGTCCCTCCTGACTGTTGGACATGTCGACGTAGGGAGCGACGGAGTAGACGCTGCTCGCCGCCGCGGCGCTGCCGGCCGGTGCCAGGGCGACGACGGCGCCGGTGGCCGCGAGCGCGAGCGCGCATGCGGAAGCCGCAGATCTTGCCAGGTGCATGACAGTACCCCTTCTGGGGATGCCTCGGGCGTGAGTGGTGGGGTGGTGCCGTGCGAGCCGAGTTGGTACATACCAAAGCGCCGGTGTGTCACTCCGTCAAGAGGACTAGACCAAGGAGGTCCATCCGGATCTCCGATGCCCGCAACCGCGTGCGGGGCCGGGCGAAGTCCGGTCGCCCGCGGGCCGTATTAGGCTGGGTGACCGATCAACCGGCACGTCGACGATCGCGCCGGGCCCGAGCTTCAGGGAGTGACCGATGACCGTGGGAACCGAGCGGGCCGTCCTGGCGGGCGGTTGTTTCTGGGGCATGCAGGATCTGATCCGCAAGCAGCCGGGTGTGGTGTCCACGCGCGTCGGCTACAGCGGCGGTGACACGCCGAACGCCACGTACCGCAACCACGGCGACCACGCCGAGGCCATCGAGATCCTCTTCGATCCCACGGTGACGAGCTACCGCGACATCCTGGAGTTCTTCTTCCAGATCCACGATCCGACCACGCGCGACCGCCAGGGCAACGACATCGGGCGCAGCTACCGGTCCGCCATCTTCTACGGCGATGAGGAACAGCACCGCGTCGCCGTGGACACGATCGCCGACGTCGAGGCGAGCGGGCTGTGGCCCGGGAAGGTGGTCACGGAGGTGGAGCCCGTGGGCGACTTCTGGGAGGCGGAGCCCGAGCACCAGGACTACCTGGAGCGCTACCCCAACGGCTACACGTGCCACTTCCCCCGGCCGAACTGGAAGCTGCCGAAGCGGGAGTCGTCCACGACGGACTGAGCCGGACTCGCCGGGTTCGCCGTGCCGGAGGGCACGCCCGGCGACCGGAGACCGGCGACCGGACACGGCAGCGCGGCGAGCACGGGGCAGCCGGCGGACCGCCCCCGGCTTTCAGGACAGCCGATGCCCGCCCTCGGGAGCCGGGGGCAGCGCGAGGTGGGCCAGATCGTCCGGGCGGGGTGTGGTCACCGGCCACAGGGGAGGAGCTGCCCCGTCGGCGAGCGCGGCCGGCGCGTCGGTGAGGTTCATCCGCTCGCGCAGCCGGCCGTAGAAGTCCGTCGGGCCCAGCCGGACCGCCTTCAGCCGACGGGGCGCGGCGTACACGCCGATCCAGTCCCCGGGGCTCAGAACCCCGCGCAGCTGTCCGTCGATGCTGACGGCGGCCTGGCCCGACCGCTCGAGGATGCGCAGCGCGACGGGCTCGTCGGGGGCCGCCACGACCGAGCGGTTGAACACCATGTGGGGGGCGACCGGCGTGAAGACCAGGCCCTCCGCGCGCGGCGAGACCACCGGGCCGCCGGCGGCGAAGCTGTACGCCGTGGAACCCGTGGGCGTGGCCACCAGCAGTGCGTCGGCCGAGTAGCTGGCCAGGAGCCGGCCGGCCAGATAGACACCGACCGACACCTGCCGGTCCCTGGCGAGCTTCTCCACGACGACGTCGTTCAGCGCGGTGACGTTCAGCGCGACGCCCCAGTCGTCACCGACCTCGCACTCCGCCCGCACCCGGGGCGGCGGCAGCATGGGCCCGCGGCCGTACCGCAACAGCGCCTCCATCTGCGCGGGCACCTCCAGCCGGCACGATGCCCGCATGGTGAGGAGCATCCTGCTCTCCACGGTGATCCGCTCGGACCGGACCGCGTCCAGCGCCGCGCGCACCGCCGAGGCCGGGACCTCGGTGAGGAAGCCGACGCGGCCGAGGTCGACGCCGAGCACCAGGGCGTCGTGCACGGCCGCCAGCCGGGCGCCGCGCAGAAAGGTGCCGTCCCCGCCGAGGGTGACGATGAGGTCGGGATCGCCGGCCGCGTCGATCTCCTCCCGGGCACTGTGCCGCGCCCCTTCCTGCCACACGTCGATGTCCGTGCATCCCACGGCGTGCTCCGCGCACCACTCGCGCACGACACGCGCGGCGGCCACGGCCTCGGCACGGCCGCCGTGCACCACCAGGCCGATACGGCTCACCGTCATACGCACCTCCCAGCCGACTGCTCCCGCTCGCCATCCTCACCGCGAACCGCTGCGGAGCCGCACGCGCCACGCCGCCGACGCCGCTCCCCGGGCGGGCGTGCGGGGGAACGCGGAGCACGGCGCTCCCACGGCGCGTCGTTCCGCATGCATCTGCACGATGGTCGGCCCCGCCTCCGTGACCAGCGGCGATCGAACGCATCGTGTCCGTCGTCGTAAAGGAGGCGAAACAGCGGAGCAACGACGTGGCGCGAACCTTCCCTGCAACGCCCCGGGACCCACCGAGGCGGACCGCAGGAACAGGAGCAGCCGTGACGGAGACCGTCGACAAGCAGGCGCCGCCGGCCCCGCCGTCCGCCCCGGGCGGCCGGACGCGGGGCGGCCGTACCTACAACGGGTGGACCCGCAACGACACGCTGGAGGACTACTCGCTGCGCTACGCGCCCAAGTCCTTCCGCCGCTGGACGCCGTACGTCGTGGCCACCACGGCACTCGGTGGCATCGCCTACCTCGCGGACTTCGCCATCGGCGGCTCGATCGCCGTCTCCCACGGCTTCTCCAGCGCCATGGTGGCGATCCTGACCGCGGCGGTGGTCATCTTCCTCACCGGCATCCCGATCTCGTACTACTCGGCGAAGCACTCCATCGACATGGACCTGCTGACCCGCGGCGCCGGATTCGGGTACCTGGGCTCGACACTGACCTCGGTGATCTACGCGAGCTTCACCTTCATCTTCTTCGCCCTCGAAGGCTCGATCATGGCCCAGGCCCTCGAACTGGGCCTGCACATACCGCTCGCCGTGGGCTACCTCATCTGCTCGCTGGTCATCCTGCCGCTCGTCGTGTACGGCATGACCGCGCTGTCCAGGCTGCAGGTGTGGACCCAGCCGGTCTGGCTGGTCCTGATGGTCGCGCCGTTCGTGTCCATCGCGATCCAGGATCCCGGTAAGTTCGCGGAGTTCACGCACTTCGCGGGTGACTCGCCCACCGGATCGAGCATCAGCATGCTGGGGGTCGGGGCCGGCGCGGGTGTCGCCCTGTCGCTGATCGCGCAGATCGGGGAGCAGGTCGACTATCTGCGGTTCATGCCCGACAGGACGGACGGCAACGGCAGGCGGTGGTGGGCCGCGGTCCTCGGCGCCGGGCCCGGCTGGGTGGTGCTGGGCGCGCTGAAGCAGATGGGCGGCGCCTTCCTCGCCTTCTTCATCGCGTCAAGTGCCGGACTGGCCAAGGCCAATGAGCCGATCCAGCAGTACGTGCACGGGTTCCGGACCTTCGCCGCGCCCGTCGCCCTGGGACTGGCCACCTTCTTCGTCATCCTGTCCCAGGTGAAGATCAACTCGACGAACGCGTACTCCGGTTCGCTGTCCTGGTCGAACTTCTTCTCCCGGCTGACCCACCGTCACCCCGGCCGCGTCGTCTACATCTTCCTCAACGTGGGGATCGCCCTCGCCCTGATGGAGGGCGGCGTCTTCGGCTTCCTCAACACCGTCCTCGGGTTCTACTCCAACGTGGCGATCGCCTGGATCGGCGCGGTCGTCGCCGACCTCGTCATCAACAAGCCACTGAAGCTGAGCCCGTCGTACATCGAGTTCAAGCGGGCCCATCTCCACCACTTCAACCCGGTCGGTTTCGGCTCCATGCTGATCGCGTCGGCGGTCTCCATCGCCGCGTACTTCGACGCCTTCGGCGCCTATGGCAAGGCGTTCTCCCCCTTCATCGCGCTGTTCCTGGCCATGGTGCTCTCGCCGCTGTTCGCCGTGCTCACGAAGGGCAGGTACTACATCGCCCGCGCGGACGCCCTGGACGAGCCGCTGCTCGGACCCGACGGGCTGCCCTCGGCGGCCACCCTGACCTGCTCGGTGTGCGCGATGGACTTCGAACGGCCCGACATGGCGGGCTGCCCCTTCCACCAGGGCGCGATCTGCTCGCTGTGCTGCAGCCTGGAGAAGGACTGCCACGACACGTGCAAGAAGGGCGGCCCCGTCGAGCTGGGCCTGCCCGCGGTTCGCGCCGCGGAATGAGCGTCGCGCGCGGGGCGGCCTTTCCGTCATGGGGCACGTGACGGACGGGTACTCGGGGTTTGCGGAACCGGTACGGACGGGTTGGGAGGCCCCGATGAGCGAGAGCACCCCTTCGCAGGCCGAGGGCGAGCGGGAGCCGGGCGGCGCGGAGGCCGAGCAGCCGCCGCGTACGACTCCGTCCCAGGCAGAGGGCGAGGACACCGCGGACGAGAACACCGAGGAAGGCGACGCATGAGGAGGCGCCATGAGCACGGCACACACCAGCGTCCCCGAGGTGCTGGCCGCGCTGAAGGACGTGTCGTACCCGGCCGACAAGGACCGCCTGGTCACGGCCGCGCGGGAGGCGGGCGCGTCCGACGAGGTCGTCAAGGTCCTGCGCGGCATCCCCGCCGAGCAGTACACCGGGCGCGAGGACGTGGCGAGGTCGGTAAGGGCGGACCCGGACCTCGACCACACGGCCGCACAGCGCGCGGACAAGGCACGGGAGGGCGGCAAGCCCGGACTCTCCCTGCACCTGCGGGAGGAGCCGAGGACACCGATCCAGGAGGAGTTCGACCGCTGAACCGCCAGCACCGGCCGGGCCGTTGCCGCGCAGAAGTACCTCGTTGACGGCCCGGAGCGGCGGCCCCCTGCTGCCGGCCTTCGCCGGCCGCGCCATCTTCACCCGCTTCCTGGCCCCCGCGGAACCGGCCGGGGCCTGGCGCGCCTACTACGCCGCGTGGACCTTCGCCCGGCAGCCCCCGGACGCCGAACTCTGGCACCTGTCCGGCGAGTTCGCCGAACTGTCCGAGCACGGCCTGATCGCCACCCGCACCGGCAAGGGCTCGTACGTCGTCTTCGACGGCCGCCCGCCGGACGACCGGCTCGGCCGGGCCCGCGCCCGGGCCGTGCGGGGCCAGGACACCGCCGTGCGGACCCTCTCCGTACGCCAGACGCACGAGGGCGCCCTCGCCGTCGAACTCGGCCTGGACGAGGACGGGTTCGTGTGCGTGGAGCGGATCCGGGAGCTGGTCGCGGACGGGACCGTCGTGTCGTACGAGCGCAGGTACCTGCCCGCCCGTGCCGGTGATCCTCGGGCTGCCCGCCCGCGGCCTCGGCGAGGAGGCGCTCACCGAGCTGCCGCTGTGGGCCGGGCTGCGCCCCGACCACGGGGAACAGCGGGTCTCCGGGCGGCCGGTCGACGCCCGGGAGGCGGAGCTGCTGCACCGCGCGCCGGGGGACTGGGTCCTCGAGACACGGCGGACCAGCCGCGCGGCCGACGGCTCCTTCGTCGAGCATGTCGTCGGCCTGCTCGACCCCGGTCACTGCGAGCTGACCCTCGCCTTCGGCTGATCCACCACGAAGAGCCCGGCACACGGCCCAGCCGGGCGACCGGAGCCGGGCCACCACCGGATCTCCCGATGATCCTCACGCATGTCCCGCGGCCCACCGGGTACGCGAGGCGGAGCACGCCGGGCGCGGTTCCGCCCCGGGGTGGCCTGTACGACCGTCGCTACCTGGGGATCTGCCATGGAGACACCCGCACACAACGATCTGCCGACGCCCGCCCAGCAGGCGCTGGACGCGTTGACCGTGAACGCCGAGGACCAGGCCGCGCTGGACGTCCTCGCCCATAGTGACGTGCTCGTTCCCGTGCCGGACGACGCCGTCGACGGGGAGGGCGCCGACGCCACGACCGTGGCCCTGCCCGTCCTGGAACAGCCCGGAGGCGACCCGGTCGTCCCCGTCTTCACCACCGAGGGCGAGATGGCCGAGCTCCTGCCCTTCGTCTCCCGCTACCGCCTCATCCCCCTCGGCGCCCTGGCCTCCCAGTGGCCCGACGAGGACCTCTCCCTGGCCATAGACGGCAACTCCACCCACGCTCTGACGCTCACGTCACAGGGGGTACGCACTCTGCTGGCCCGTTGATCAGAACCGATCACCCACCCCATTAGGCGACCCAACGCCCGCGCCCCGGTGAAGGACGGCCGGAACTGACCCCTGCCGAGGGGTGGTCACACGTCTTTGGAGGGGGAAGATCCCGGCGGGAGACAGAACGCGGCGCGCGAAGGAGCCGATGGTCGTGAGGGTCGTCCTCCTGGGCACCGCCGCCGGTGGCGGCTTCCCGCAGTGGAACTGCGCCTGCCCGCTGTGTACTGCGGCAAGGGAGGGCAAGCTGCCCGCCCGCACCCAGGAGTGCGCGGCCCTCACCGGCAACGGCCGCGACTGGTGGCTGCTGAACGCCTCGCCCGATCTGCGCACCCAGCTCACCGCCACACCGGCGCTGTGGCCCGGCCCCGGCCCCCGGGACACCCCGATCCGTGGCGTCCTGCTCACCGACGCCGAGGCCGACCACGTCACCGGCCTGGGCGAGCTGCGCGGAGCGGCGGGCCTGAAGGTCTATGCCGCCCCGCCGGTCCGCGCCGTGCTGGCCCCCGCCCGCGCCGCCCTGGACCGCTACGCCCCCTGGGAGTGGGCGGACAGCCTCGCGGCCGGCGGGTTCGTGCTGGCCGGCGGGCTGGTGGTCACGGCCCATCCGGTGGGCGCGAAGATCCCGAAGTACGTGCCGGTGCAAGCGCCGGAGCCGGCCGGCCCGTGGGTGACGGCGTACCGCGTCGAGGACCTGGCCAGCGGGGGAGTGCTGGTGTACGCGCCCTGTGTGGGCTCCTGGAGCCGGGAGCTGGACGAGCTGTGCGCCGAGGCCGACTGCGTGCTGCTGGACGGCACCTTCCACGCGGCCGACGAGATGGGCACGACGGTACGCTCCGGAGCCCGCCAGGCCGCCATGGGACACCTGCCCGTCACGGGCCCGGACGGCACCCTCGCCGCCCTGGCCCGGCATCCCGGCGCACGCCGGATCTACACCCACCTCAACAACACGAACCCGCTGCTCGACCCCGAGTCACCGGCACGCGCGCGTGTCGCCGAGGAGGGCGTGGAGGTCCTGCCCGACGGGGCCGAGCTGGTGCTCTAGTGGTCCTGCCCGGTGCTCCGGCGTTCCTGCCCGGTCAGCATCCGCTCCAGCACGGCTCGCTGCAGCGGCAGCACCTCGGCGTGCAGCGCGCGGCCCTTGGCGGTCAGCGCGACCCACACCCCGCGGCGGTCCTCCGCGCACACCGAGCGCTCCACCAGCCCGTCCTTCTCCAGCCGGCCGATCAGCCGGGACAGCGCGCTCTGGCTGAGATGCACCCGGCCGACCAGGTTCTGCACCCGGCACTGGTCGCCCGTCGCGGAAGACTCGGCCGCCAGGATGTCCAGCACCTCGAAGTCGCTGGCGCCCAGCCCGTGCGGATGCAGGACCCGGTCGATCTCGCACATCGTGCGTGCGTGCACCGCGAGGATGTCCCGCCACCGTTCCTCGAGCCGGGCGTCGGCCGTGTTGACTGCCATACCCGCACCGTAGCACCGATCCGGCCAATCGTTGAGTATGCAACTAGTGCGGGTGCATGGGAAGGCGCGTGCTCAGGCGACCGGGTCCTGGAGGAGGCCGATCAGATTGCCGTCGGGGTCCTTCACCGAGGCGATCAGCCGGCCGTTGCCGACGTCCCGCACGTCCTGGACCACCTCGGCGCCCGCCGCCAGCAGGGCCGCGAGGCGCTCCCGGAGATCGGTGACGTGCCAGAACGGCACCGGTCCGGTCAGGCCCTGGGCATGCCCGTTCGGGTCGAGGCCGACGTCCTGGCCCTCGGCCTTGAAACCGACGTAGTAGGGCTGGTCCGCGTACGGCTCGACACCCAGGAGGGCGGTGAACAGGGCCTTGGCACGGTCCTTGTCCTTGACGGGGTAGATGATCGTCTGCACGCCGGCGGTCATGGGACTCTCCTTCTGAGGTGCGTGGCCCGGCGGGTTTTCCGCCGGTGCACTTCACGTTAGGAGCGGGGAGCCCGCTCCGGCTTCTTCGATCCTGACCGGTTGCGGGCTCCTCGCTGTCCCTACTCGTTGTGCAGCACCTCGGCGACGGTGAGGCGGGCCGCGCGCCGCGCGGGGACCAGCGCGCCGACCACGGCGATCACGAGCCCCGCCAGCGCCAGTTCCGCCAGCTTCGGCGCGTGCCAGACGTCCGTCATGTACGACGGCAGGGTGATGTCGATCCCCGCCGCCATCCGCGGGACGACCACCTCGTAGGCGGCGATGCCCAGCGGGACGCCCAGCACCGACCCGATCACGCCGAGCACCGCCATCGACGTCACCGTCATCACCGTCGCCTGGCGCGGGGTCATCCCGATCGACTTGAGCATGCCGAGGTCGCGGCGCCGGTCGTGGGTGTTGAGCACGGCCGTGTTGAACACGCCCAGGGCGGCGACGAGGACCAGCAGCAGGGTGAGGGCCGTTGCCGATCCGTTGATGGTCCGGGTGACGCTGTTCGCTCCGGTCAGCTGCGTACTGAGCCCCCTGTCGACGGCCCGGGCGGCCCGCGCGTAAGCCGTCGGATTCGCGCCCTTGCGCAGTTCGACGTGGTAGGCGAAGGCCTTCCCGTCAGGGATCAGGGTGGTGAATGTCGCCCATGTGCCGGTGACCACCTGGTCGCTCTGCGACATCACCTCACCGACCACGGTCATCTCCTCCGCATGGCCGCGATTGCTCAGCCGCAGGTGGTCACCGATGTGCAACCCGTTGCGGCGCAGGAAGGCCGAGCCGACCACGACCTCTCCCTTGCGGTGCATCCAGCGACCCCGGACAAGCACGTCGTCCAGCGGCAGGTCGGGCCCGCGCCTGCCGTCGAGCGTGACCTTCTGTGTGGAGCCCACGAGCAGGGCGTCCTCGTCCCCCCGGGCCGTCACGTGTGCCGCGCCCGGCAACGAGCTCAGTAGCGACTGGAGTTCCCGGTCGCCGTGGACCGGCAGCCTCTGTTTGCCTTGCACGTAATTGCTCGCATACACGGTGACGTCGAACGCGCCCTTGCCGGCGTCGCCGAAGCGGGTCATCGTCGTCGCCAGACCCGTCGCGAACGTCACCGTCGTCACCCCCAGGACCACCGCGGCCAGCGTGAGCGCGCTGCGCGCGGGCCGGGCGAACGGCAGCCCTGCCCCGAGGCTCACCGACCGGGGCAACCGCAGCCCCGCAAGCCGCCGTTGGATGCCGAGTGCCCGCCCGGTACGCGGTGCGCTGCCCGCGCTGATCGCCCGCGCCGCCGACAGCCGCTGGGCCCGCACCGAGGGGCCGAGCGCGGCCAGCACACAGACCAGCGGCATGCCGGCCAGGGCCAGCCCGTTCACCCAGGGTGCGATGCCGATCCTGTCGTGCAGCACCCCGGAGTCCGGCCCCGTGAACACGAACTGGAAGAAGGGCTTGGCCAGCAGGTTGCCGGCGAGTGTGCCGAGCGCGCAGCCCAGCACGGCCGGTACGGAGACCATCACGAGATAGACGCCCAGCACCTGCCCCGGAGTGAACCCGAGGGCCTTGAGGATGCCGATGTGCCGGAAGCCCGACACCACCGCGCCGCCGACCACGTTCGCGACGATCAGCACCGCCACCAGGATGCCGAGGATGCCGAACGCCATGAGATACGGGGCGTAGGCGCGCGCGTTGCTGCCGATCCGGTGCTTCAGGGAGAGATAGGTGTGCGATCCGCGCAGTGAGCCCTCGGGCAGCCCCCCGGTCACCCGGGCCAGGCTCGCGCGCAGCCTGCTCTCGGACGACGCCTCCCGGAACCGGTACAACATCTGCGTGGTGTCCGGGTGCAGGGCCGAGATCTGGTCCGGGGCGACCCACACGTCCGTCGTGTCGCTCAGGTCGAAGGCGAATCCGACGATCGTCAGGGTCGGCCCGCCTGGCAGATGGAACTTCTTGCCGATGTCGTCGCCGGTCCAGTCGGACTGGCGGTTGAGGACCATCTCGCCCGGCCGCGTCGGCCACCGGCCTGCCCACAGGTCCACCCGGTCCACCGCGCCGCCGGGCCCGGAACGGCCCACGACCGTGACCTCGCCGCCGAGTCCCAGATCTTCCATATCACGCGGAACGTCCACCGTCGCCTGCGGGAACGGACCGGCCACCGCCTCCAACCCCGGCTGCCGCGCGGCTCGTTCCAGCTGCGCGTCCGAGACCTTGCCCGGGTCGAACTCGGCGACCACATGCGGCCCGTGCTGCTCGCCGAAAACATGGTCGAACGGCGCCGACGCCGCGTCCACCAACCCCAGCGCGACCACGATCGACCCCGTCGACACCAGCGTCACCAGCCAGATCACCAGCGTCTGCAGTCTCCGCCTGCGCGCCGCCGCCCGCGCGGCCTTCCACACCGCCCTCATACCGACGGCTCCAGAGCGTGCTCACCGGTCACCCGGCCGTCGGCCAGCTGCACCAGCCGGCTCGCACAGCGCTGCGCGAGCCGCTCGTCGTGCGTGACGATGACCAGGGTCTGGCCGATCTGGTTCAGGTCGATCAACAGGTCCATCACCTGCTCCCCGGCCCGGCTGTCCAGCGCGCCGGTCGGCTCGTCGGCCAGCAGCAGCGCGGGCCGGTTCATCAACGCCCGGGCCACGGCGACCCGTTGCCGCTCACCACCGCTGAGCACCGCGGGGTAGGCGTTGCGGCGGTCCGCGATGCCCAGCTCCTCGAACAGCTCCAGCGCCCGCCGCCGCGCCTGCCGGGCCGGAGTGCCGGTCAACTGGGCGGCCAGCGCCACATTGTCGAGCGCCGACAGATCGTCGATGAGGTTGAAGAACTGGAAGATCATGCCGATCCGGCGCCGCCGGTACAACGCGAGCCGTTTCTCGCTCAACTCCCCGACGTTCTCGCCGTGTACGACGACATCGCCGGCCGTCGGCCGGTCAAGACCGGCGATCATGTTGAGCAGCGTGGACTTGCCGCACCCCGAGGGGCCCATCACCGCGACCGCCTCCCCGGCCCGGATCTCCAGCGACACCCCGTCGAGTGCGACCGTCTCGCCGTACTCCTTGCGCACACCGCCGAGCCGTACCACGGTGTCTCCCGTTCTCACCTCAGTGACCATGGACAGGACGCTAGACGCGCGACACCGCCCCCGGCATCCCTCCCCGGATGGCACTGCGCCCCCGGACTCATCCTCCGGATGCAGACCGCTGAATCCCCAGGTCGATGCGGATGTCAGTGCCGTCTGCGACCATGAACGGCATGGGGGAGTACGACATGCTGACGGCGGCGCTCGCGGTGGCGTGCGCGGCCGTTCTCGGGCTGACGGCCGCGCTGGTGCGCACCCGGCGCCGCTGGCAGGCGGCGGTCGGGGAGCGCGGCTGGCTGCTGGAGCGCGAGCGGGAGAGCGCCACGGAGGCCGCCATCACGGCCGAACGGGACCGGATCGCCCGCGAGTTGCACGACATAGTCAGCCACAACGTCAGCCTCATGGTCGTCCAGGCGAGCGCCGCCCGCGAGGTGCTGGGCACCATGCCGGACGAGGCGGCCACGGCCCTCAGGGCCGTCGAGGACGCCGGCCGGGGCGCGATGACCGACCTCAGACATCTGCTGGGACTGCTGGCCCCCGCACAGGACGGCACCGACGGCGCCCCCGACCCGCGACCGGGCGCCGACGCGGGCGCAGACGAGATGGGCACACCCCTCGCCCCGCAGCCCGGCCTCGACCGGCTCGGCCCGCTCGTGGACCGGATATCCTTCGCCGGGCTCCCGGTCGAGGTCCGCATCTCCGGCGAGCCGCGCCCGCTGCCACAAGGCATCGACGTGACCGCCTACCGAATCATCCAGGAGGCCCTGACCAATGCGCTCCGGCACGGCGACGGCGGCCAGGCGGAGGTGACTGTGCGGTACGCGGACCACGCCCTGCGCGTGGAGGTCCTCAACACCGGCCCCAGCGTGCTGACCGGCACCGCCCCGGCCACCCCGAGACCGCGGGCCGCCGGCACCGGCCGAGGCCTGATCGGCCTGCGCGAGCGGGTCGCCGTCTACGGCGGTGACCTGGACGCCCGCCGCAGACTCGGCGGCGGCTATCGCGTCCGCGCCCGCATACCCCTGGACCGCCCATGACGGCGGACGCGCCCGAGCGGGCGCCCCGCGTCCTGATCGCCGACGACCAGACGCTGATCCGCACCGGCTTCCGGCTGATCCTCACCGCCCGCGGCATCGAGGTGGTCGGCGAGGCCGCCGACGGCGCCGAGGCGGTGTCCGCGACACGTCAACTGCGCCCGGACGTGGTCCTCATGGACATCCGCATGCCGGCCATGGACGGCCTGGAGGCCACCCGCCGCATCCTGGCGCAGACCCCCGACTGCCGGGTGCTCATGCTGACCACGTTCGACCTGGACCGGTATGTGTACGAGGCCCTCGCCATCGGGGCCAGCGGCTTCCTGCTCAAGGACGTCACCCCGGAACACCTGGCTGCGGCCGTACGACTCGTCGGCACCGGCGATGCCCTGCTCGCACCACAGATCACCCGGCGCCTGGTGGAGCGGTACGCGGCCGAGGCCGAGCGGACACCCGAGGCCGTACCCGCCGACCTGACCGCGCTCACACCCCGCGAACGGGAGGTCCTGACCCTGCTGGGCCGTGGCCTGTCCAACACCGAACTGGCCGCCGAGCTGACCCTGAGCGAGGCCACGATCAAGTCCCACGTGGCCCGGATCTTCGCCAAGCTGGGCCTGCGCGATCGAGCCCAAGCGGTGATCGTCGCTTACGAGACGGGGCTGGTACGCCCCGGGGCGCGGTAGCGCCCAAGGGGCGCGGGGAACTGCGCGACCAGCCACAACGGGGCCGCAGACGCTCGACGGCACAGCGCGGCATCCCAGTAGGCGCCTCGGCTCATGCGGAAGCGCGCCGCACCAGCTCCGTGGGCAGAATCACCGCGGCCGTGTCCTCCCCGGCGATCTGCGCGAGCAGCACCCGCACCATCTCGTTGCTGATCCGGTCCCACGGCTGCCGGATCGTGGTGAGCTCGGGCGTCGCGGCCGTAGCCGCCGGCGAGTCGTCGAACCCGCCGACAGCGATGTCATCCGGCACCCCCTTGCCCGCCCGGTGCAGCGCCGCCAGCACGCCCTGCGCCATCAGGTCGGAGGCGACGAACACCGCGTCCATGTCCGGGGCCTGCGCCAGCAGCCGCTCCGCGCCCGCCTCGCCGCTCGCCCGGCTGTAGTCGCCGGAGACGATCAGGCTCTCGTCGACCCCGATGCCCGCCTCGGCCAGCACCTCCTTGTACCCGGCGAGCCGCTCCACACCACCGGGGGTGTCCAGCGGGCCGGTGACCACGCCGATCCGGCGGCGGCCCAGCGACAGCAGATGCCGGACCATGTCCCGGGCTCCGTCCCGGTCGTCCGCGGCCACGTAACTCACCTTGGAGCCGAGACCGATCGGCTTGCCGCAGGCGACGAGCGGCACGCCCGCCTCCCGCAGCTCCTCGGCGACCGGGTCGCCGGAGTGGCTGGAGACCAGCAGTACCCCGTCGACGTGCCCGGCGGTGATGTACCGGGTTATCCGGCGCCGCTCGTCCTCCGTGCCGGCCAGCATCAGCAGCAGCGGGATGTCGTGCCCGGCCAGCGCCTGGGTGCAACCGCGCAGCAGGACGTTGAAGTTGGGGTCCTCGAAGAACCGCTCCTGTGGCTCGGTCAGCAGGAAGCCGACCGAGTCGGAGCGTCCGGTGATCAGTGAGCGGGCGTGCCGGTTCACGACGTAGCCGGTCTTCCGGATGGCGGCATTGACCGCCTCGGCCGCGGCGGGACTGACATAGTGCCCGCCGTTGAGCACACGCGAGACGGTGCCGCGCGAGACGCCTGCCTCGCGCGCCACGTCGTGGATCGTCGGCGGTTTGCGCCGGCCCCCCGAATTGCCCATGGTCATGACTTTACGGCCCCGGACAGCAGATCCAGGCTCCAGAACCGCTGAATCACCAGGAACAGCGCGACCAGCGGCAGGACCGCCAGGAACGCACCCGTGATCACCAGCGTGTACAGCGCCGGGGTGTTGGAGCCCTGTTCCAGCAGTGTGTACAGACCCAGTGTGAGCGGGAACTTCTCGTCGTCACTGAGCATGATGTACGGCAGCAGGAAGTTGTTCCAGATCGCGACGAACTGGAACAGCAACACCGTGACCATGCCGGGGATCATCATCGGCAGCGCGATCCGGGTGAAGATCCGCCATTCGCTCGCCCCGTCCATCCGCCCGGCCTCCACCACGTCGGCGGGGACGGCGGCGGACGCGTAGATCCGGGCGAGGTAGACGCCGTACGGGGAGAGGATCTGCGGCAGCAGCACGGACAGGTAGGAGTCCGTCATGTTCGCCTTCGCCAGCAGCAGGTACTGCGGGATGGCGAGGATCACCGGCGGCATCAGGACACCCGCGAGCAGGACGTTGAAGATCGTCTCGCGGGTCCTGAAGCGGTACGTCGCGAGCGCGTAGCCGCTGAACGCCGAGACGGCGGTCGACAGCAGCGCGCCGAGACCGGCGTACAGCGCGGAGTTGCCCATCCACTGCCAGTAGATGCCGTCGCGGTAGGCGTTGAGGTCCTTGATGTTCTGGGTGAACCCGGTGCCGGGCAGGAAGGTGAAGGTGGAGAACAGCTCGTGGCCGGACTTGGTGGACGCGATCAGCACCCAGGCCACCGGGAGCAGCATGTAGACCGCGCCGATCAGCAGGGTGACCGTCGGGACCAGGGCGATCCGGCGGCGCAGCGGCGGGCCCTGCGCCGTACCGGGTGTGGTGCCGGCGGCCGGCGCGGCCTTGCGGATGGCAAGAGAACTCATCGTGCTTCCTCCTGCTTGTTGCGCCGGTTCGAGGCCTGCAGGAAGCCGAAGGACAGCACCAGCGTGGCCAGCGCGATCAGCGTCGCCTCGGCCGCCGCCGAGTAGATGTCGTTGCGGTGGAAGGCGTCCTGGTACACCTTCATCAGCGGACTCCAGCTCAGGTTCACGGAGTTGGTCAGCGGATGGAGGGTGGTCGGCTCGTTGAACACCTGCAGCGTCGCGATGATCGAGAAGAAGAAGGTCAGCACCAGCGAGGGCGCCACCATCGGAATCTTGATCTTCAGCGCGATCTGCAGCGGGGTGGCGCCGTCCAGCCTCGCCGCCTCGTACACCTCGGCCGGGATCGCCCTCAGCGAGGTGTAGATGACGATCATGTTGAAGCCGGTGCCGCCCCAGACCGCGATGTTCGACAGGGCGATGTAGAGCGGGCCGCCGTCCAGCAGGTTCGGCTGCGGCAGGTGCAGCTTGCCCAGCACGTAGTAGAACGGGCTGACGGACGGCAGGTACAGAAAGCCCCACATCAGCGCGGCCACCACACCGGGGATGGCGTACGGTAGGAAGATCGCGAGCCGGGTGAAGGGCGCGAGCCGCACCTTCTCGGAGTCCAGCATCAGCGCGAACAGCAGGGCGAGTCCGAGCATGACCGGGACGACGATGCAGCCGTAACCGAGCACGCGCAGCGCGCCGTGCAGCAGTTCGCTGTCGTGGAAGGCGTCGGTGTAGTTCTCGAAGCCGGCCCACACTTCGTGACGAGCCCCGGATCCCAGGCCGAGGCCGGAGACGTGCACCTTGCGGAAGCTGAGCCAGAGCGCGTACCCGATGGGCAGCGCGAAGAAGAGGGTGAAGAGGATCGTTGCCGGAAGGAGGAAGGCATACGGGGCCCCCTTGACCCCGTACGACTTCCGGCCTGCGGTGCCGCTCACTGAGAGACCCCGAAGCCCTGCTTCTTCATGTCGGCGACCGTGGCGTCCTGCATCGTGTTCAGGGCGGCGACGAAGTCCGACTTGTTCTTGGCGGCGGCGCCGAACGCGTCGTTGAAGGTCGCGTAGGCGACGTTCACGTTCGGGCCCCAGGCGGAGGGCGCCGTGGTCTTCGCGATGTCGGCGGCCTTCGTGTAGAAGTCGGCCTGGTTGGAGAAGAACGCCGGCGGGGTGGTGAAGGCGCCGCTGAGCTGGGCGGAGGTGGAGGCCGGGTAGATCCCGCCGTCCTTCGCCAGCGCGTTCAGGGCGTCGTGGTCGGTGTTCAGCCAGGCCGCGAACTTGGCGGCGGCCTCCTTGTGTGCGGAGTCGGTGGTGACGGCCGTGGAGGAGCCGCCCCAGCTGCCGGTCACGTCCTTGCCCTGCGACCACTGGGGGAGCGGGGCCATGGACCACTTGCCCTTGGTGTCCGGCGCGGCCGTGGTCAGGGTGCCCGGCGCCCACACCGCGCTGACCCAGGCGATCTCCTGGCCCGTGTCGAGCGCCTTGTTCCAGGCCGGCTGGTACATGGGCTGGTTGTCGATGACGCCTTCCTTGACGAGCCCGCCCCAGAACCTGGCGACCTTCTGGGTGGCCGCGTCGTTGATGGCCACCTTCCACTTGTCGCCGGAGGTGGTCCACCACTTGGCGCCGGCCTGCTGGGCGAGGCCCGCGAAGAGACCGGAGTCGTTGGCGGAGAAAGTGGTGAGGTACTTGTCCGGCGCCTTCTTCTTCAGCTGCCGGGCGACCTGGGCGAACTCGTCCCAGGTGGTGGGGACCTTCAGGCCGTACTTCTGGAACAGGTCCGTGCGGTAGTAGAACATCATCGGGCCGATGTCCTGCGGGATCGCGTAGACCGCGTCCGTGCCGAGCGTGGTCTGCTGCCAGACGCCGTCGGCGAACTTGCCCTTCACGTCGCCGACTTTCTTGGATATGTCGGCCAGCGCGTCATTGCTGACCAGCGTCGGCAGCGCCTGGTACTCGGCCTGCACCAGGTCCGGGGCCTTCTTCGCCTTGTGGGCGGTGAGGATCTTGGTGACCAGCGTGTCGCCGGACGCCTGCTTCTTCACCGTGACGGTGATCCGGTCCTTCTTCCCCGGCCCCTTGTTCCACAGGTCGACGACCTTGTCCATGCCGGGCGTCCAGGTCCAGTACGTCAGCGAGACCGGACCGGACTCGGACTTGCTGTCGTCCCCGGAGCCGCAGGCGGCGAGGGCGGTCGCGCCGAGCGCGACGGCGAGGGCGGTTGTCACGAGGCGACGACGCTTCGTGTGCGGCATGGTTTCTCCCCTGACCTGGGTCCCCGCCCGCTGCGGGGACCTGCCGTGCTGATGTGCACGTTCACATGACCCGGGCGCTCGCCGGCCGGGAGCCCTGCCATGCTTCTGTGAGCGTTCACAGTAGAGAAACATCCCGGACACTTGTCAATGGTTGTTGCTGTGCGGTTATGTTGGGCTCGCACTGCCGCCGCTGTGTGTGCACGTTCCCAAATGATCGATTAAACGGGAGACATCCATGCCGGACACCAGCCCCAGGGGCCTCACCAGGCTCGCCTTCGGTGGGGACTACAACCCCGAGCAGTGGCCGGAAAGCGTCTGGCAGGAGGACGTCCGGCTGATGCGGGAGGCCGGCGTCACGATGGTGAGCGTCGGGATCTTCTCCTGGGCCCTGCTGGAACCCTCACCCGGGACGTACGACTTCGGCTGGCTGGACCGCGTCCTCGGCCTGCTGCACGAGAACGGCATCCGCGTCGACCTCGGCACGCCCACCGTCGCACCGCCCGCCTGGTTCTACCGAGCCCACCCCGACGCGCTGCCGGTCACCGCCGAGGGCCTGCGCTACGAGTTCGGCTCGCGCGGCGCGATCTGCCACAGCAACGCCGACTACCGCGCGGCCGCCGCCGGCATCACCACCAGGCTCGCCGAGCGCTACGGTGACCACCCGGCGCTCGCGCTGTGGCACGTGCACAACGAGTACGGCGTCCCGGTCTCGGCCTGCTACTGCGAGTCCTGCGCCGCCCACTTCCGCCGCTGGCTCGCGCAGACCCACGGCACCGTGGACGCGGTCAACGAGGCCTGGGGGACGGCGTTCTGGGGCCAGCGCTACACGAGCTTCGAACAGATCAACCCGCCCCGGGCCACCCCGACCGTCGGCAACCCGGGCCAGGCCCTGGACTACCGGCGCTTCGCCGACGCCACCATCCGCGAGAACTTCCGCGCCGAGCGCGACATCCTGCACCGCCTCTCGCCCGGCGTCCCGGTGACCACCAACTTCATGACCGCCCTCAGCCAGTGCGACTCAATGGACTACTGGGCCTGGGGCCGCGAGGTCGACCTGGTCACCAACGACCACTACCTGATCACCGACGGCCGCCGCACTCACGTCAATCTCGCGATGGCGGCGGACCTCACCCGCTCGGTCGCCGGCGGCGCCCCCTGGCTGCTCCTCGAACACTCCACCTCGGGCGTGAACTGGCAGCCCCGGAACCCCGCCAAGGCCCCCGGCCAGATGGCCCGCAACTCCCTGGCGCACGTGGCCCGCGGCTCCGACGGCGCCATGTTCTTCCAGTGGCGCCAGTCCCGGCGCGGCGCCGAGAAGTTCCATTCGGCGATGCTGCCGCACGGCGGCACCGAGACCCGCGTGTGGCGCGAGGTGGTCGAACTCGGCGCGGCCACCGACTCGTTGAGCACCCTCCGGGGCACCCGCACCGAGGCCGACGTGGCCATGCTGTGGGACTGGCAGTCCTGGTGGGCGCAGAACCTCGCCTGGCGCCCCAGCGAGGACCACGACCCGCGCGAACGCGCCGACGCCTTCTACGAAGCCCTCTACGACCGCCACCTCACGGTCGACTTCGCCCACCCGGAAGCCGACTTGTCGGCCTATCCCCTTGTCGTCGTACCGGCCCTTTACCTGATGACGGAGGCGGCTGGGAACAACCTCGGGGAGTACGTCGAGAACGGCGGCACGCTCCTGGTCTCGTACTTCTCCGGCATCGTCGACGAGCACGACGCCGTGCACGAGGGCGGCTACCCGGGCGCGCTGCGCGACGTGCTCGGCCTGACGGTGGAGGAGTTCTCCCCCCTGCTGAAGGACGAGCGGGTGCGCCTGTCCGGCCCCGACGGCTCGCAGCTGGGCGGGGACGTCTGGACGGAGTTCGTGGTGCCGCGCGGCGCGGAGACCGTGTGGACCTACGCCGACGGTCTCACCGCGGGCCGCCCGGCCGTCACCCGGCACCGGTACGGCCGGGGTACGGCGTGGTACGTCTCCACCCGCCTCCACGCCCACGGCCTGGACGCGCTCGTCGGCCGCGCGGCCGACGACGCCCGGATCGCCCCGCGCACGGAGCTGCCCCGCGACGTCGAAGTCGTCCGCCGCAGCGGCGAGTCCGGGACCTACCTCTTCGCGATCAACCACACCGCCGGCGACACCAAGGTGCCGCTGGACACGCCCGGCACCGAGCTGCTGACGGGCGAACGCGCCGCGGGCCGTCTCGCGGTCCCGGCGGGGGCCGTCCGGGTCGTACGACTCGACGGCTGAGCCGGTTCCCCTCCGCCCGCGTGTGCCACGAGAGCCGTGGGCGGAGGGGTTCTCCTCCGGCCCCACCGGAGGACCCCCTCCCCGTTCACGTCGAAGGGACGACGGACGATGAAGTTCCATCCCAGACGCACCATCAGGGTCCTGCTGCTGCCGCTCACGGCCGGGCTCGCCCTCACCTTCCTGCCCGCGCAGGCCGCGCACGCCGCGAGCACCCTCACCAACGGCGGCTTCGAGGCCGACGGTTCGGGGGTGGCCACGCCCGCCGGCTGGTCCGAGTACGGCGACACCGGCGCCTCGTACACCGAGGCCGGCGGTCACAGCGGGAGTTACCGCCTGACCCAGTACGCGTCCTCGGCCTACAAGGTCGAGACGTACCAGTACCTGTCGGGGCTGACCAACGGGGACTACACGTTGACCGCCTGGGTCCGCTCCAGTGGTGGGCAGAACTCCGCGTACATAGCGCTCAAGAATTGCGGGAGTACGGAGCAGCGCACCGATCTGCCCATCTCGTCCAGTGGGTGGATCCGTATCGTCACGCCGATCAAGGTGACCAACAACCAGTGCACCATCAGCATCAACAGTGACGCGAACGCCGGCAACTGGATCAATGTTGACGATCTGAGCTTCACTTCCGGCACCACTGGTACATCCATCCATGGTGCCGACATCTCGTCCCTCGCCAAGAGCGAGGCCAAGGGCGGTGTCTACAAGACCGCCTCCGGCACCACCGGCGACGCCCTCGCCATCCTGAAGTCGTACGGCATGAACTACGCCCGCCTGAAGGTCTGGGTGAACCCTGCCGACGGCTTCAACGACAAGACGCACGTCCTCGCGATGGCCAAGCGCATCAAGGCCCAGGGCATGAAGCTGCTGGTGGACTTCCACTACTCGGACACTTGGGCCGACCCCGGGGCGCAGACCAAGCCGGCCGCATGGACGGGCCATGCATACAGTCAACTCAAGACGGACGTGTACAACCACACGTACGACGTGTTGAACGCCTTGAAGGCACAAGGCACCACCGCCGACATGGTCCAGATCGGCAACGAGATCAACGCCGGCATCCTGTGGTCCGAGGGCTCGACGGACAACTGGAGCCAGCTGGCGGGTCTGCTCAACTCGGGCTACAACGCCGCCAAGGCGGTCAGCTCCTCCACGGTCGTCGCACTGCACCTGGCCAAGGGCGGGGACAAAGCCGGCACGGAGTGGTGGTTCGACAACGCGGTTGCCAACGGCGTGAAGTTCGACGCGATCGGCCTGTCGTACTACGGCTACTGGCACGGTCCGCTCTCCGACTTCCAGACCACCCTGGACGACGCGGCCTCCCGTTACGGCAAGCCGGTGTTCGTCGCCGAGACGGCCTACCCGTTCACCCTGGCGCAGGACGACTCCCTGGAGAACCAGATCGACACCAGCAGCGAGCTGGTGAGCGGCTACCCGGCGACCGTGGCCGGGCAGACCAATTGGATGAACGACGTGGCGAGCATCGTGGAGGCCGTCCCGAACGGCCGCGGCCTCGGCGTCTTCTACTGGGAGGCGACCTGGACCGCCGTCTCCGGCAACGGCTGGGACCCGACCGACGCCACCTCCGGCAACGGCTGGGAGAACCAGGCCCTGTTCGGCTACGACGACAAGGCGCTCTCCTCCATGACGTGGTTCAGCCACCGCTGAACCACCGGTGACGGGCCCGGCCGTAAGGGGCGGCCGGGCCTTCGCCGATTTTCCGGGGTCATATGCCCCCGCCTCGGTCGCACGGCCGTTCGGTACCGGACAACGACCGCCGAGTCCCGGACGCGACGGAGTCGGCCGCGGGACAGTGGGAACACTGCGTACGAGGAGGTCGGGGACGGAGGCGCACGATGATGGGAACACCCTCGGGCCGGATGCGGCAGTCGATTCTGGAATGGCTCAAGGACCCTGCGGCCCACTTCCCGGCGCCCCGTCGCCGTGACCTCGCCGAGACGGGAGTCACCGCGCGTGCCGTGGCCGCCAAGCTGGGCGTGCCCCGCCGGACCGCCGAAGCCCACCTGGACTTTCTCACCCGGCTCGGCCTGCTGCGCACCCGCCGCAGCTGCTGGGGCACCTGCTACCGGCGCGACGAGATCCGCATCGCCGAGGTGGCCCGCGTTTTCGAGAAGGGCTGGTGAGGGGACGACACAGGGGGAGCGGTGGGCCGGTGACGGGTCGCCGGCCCGCCGAGCGAGACGAGGGCCGCCGGTCGCACCGGGCGACCGGAGCCAGCCCGGCCACCGTACAGCCGGCCGCAGGACGGGCCGGCCGACCGCGAAGGGCACGCGCATGGACCGACCCACGGCACTCGTTCCGCTGCACTACGTCTCCCTCGGCACCCGCGGTCCCGAGGACGTGGTGGTGGACGCGCACGGGCGCGTGCTGACCGGCGTGGCGGACGGCAGGATCCTGTGTGTCCACGACCTCGGCGACCCGCGCACGGCCCGTGTGGAGGTGCTGGCCGAGACCGGTGGCCGTCCGCTGGGCCTCGAACCGCTGCCGGACGGCGGCCTGCTGGTGTGCGACGCGCAACGCGGCCTGCTGCGCGTCGATCCCGTCGCGGGCGCCGAAGGCACCGTCCGCGTGCTCGCGGACTCGGTGGCGGGGGAGCGGCTCCGCTTCTGCAGCAACGTCGTCGCCCTGCCGGACGGCAGCGTGTACTTCACCGTCTCCAGCCGGCGCTATCCACTGGAGCAGTGGATCGGCGACATCGTCGAACACACCGGCACAGGATGGCTGCTGCGCCTTCCGCCCGCCGGTGGCGAGCCCGAAGTCCTGCTGGACGGGCTGCAGTTCGCCAATGGCCTGGCGGCCGGCGCCGACGGATCCTTCCTGGTGATCGCCGAGACCGGCGCCTGCCGCCTCACCCGTTACCACCTCACCGGTCCGCGCGCCGGCCACGCCGACCTCTTCGCCGCACTGCCCGGGATGCCGGACAACCTCTGGCGCGAGGGTCCCGACGGCCCGCTCTGGGTCGCCCTCCCCAGTCCCCGGGTTCCGCCGCTGGACCTCCTGCACCGCACCCCGCCCGCCGTGCGCGCAGCCGCCGCGCGGGCCGCCGTACACGCGCCGTACCGCCCGAGCGGGACGAGCGGGGTCATGGCCCTCGACGACACGGGACGGACCGTGCGGCACCTCACCCGCCGTCGCTCCGGCTTCCGCATGGTCACCAGCGTCTGTGCGAGCGGGGAACACCTCGTCCTGGGCAGTCTGTGGGAGCACGGTGTCGCGGTCTGCGCACGGACCGTGGCCCGCTGGCACGACGGTACGCTGGTGCGCGGCCGCGATCACCCGTCGGGGCAGGCCGAACAGGAGACGCACCAGCATGACAGCCCCGGAAGCCCAGAGCCTCCGTGTCCGCTCCACCCCACGGCGGCGGTCCGAGTGGCGTGCCCAGACACCCGTCGTCGCGGTGGTCGCCCTCGGCGGCGCGCTGGGCGCGTGCGCCCGCTACGGCCTCGCCCTCGCCTGGCCCACGCCACCCGGCGGATTCCCCTGGGCGACCTTCATCACCAACGTCATCGGCTGCGCGGTGATCGGTGTCTTCATGGTGCTCATCACCGACGTCTGGGCCGCCCACCGCCTGGTACGCCCCTTCTTCGGCACCGGTGTGCTCGGCGGCTTCACGACCTTCTCCACCTATGCCGTCGACATCCGCAGGCTGGTCGACGCGGGCCGCCCGGGCCTCGGGCTCGCCTATCTCGCCGCGACGCTGTGCGCGGCCCTCGCCGCGGTGTGGCTCGCCTCGGCCGCCGCCCGCCGGGTGCTGATCGGGAGGAAGCGATGACGTCACTCACGGGCCGGGCCCTCAGACTGACCGTCTACATCGGCGAGGACGACACCTGGCACCACAGGCCCCTCTACTCCGAGATCGTGCACCGTGCGCACGCGGCGGGACTCGCCGGGGCGAGCGTCTTCCGGGGCATCGAGGGATTCGGCGCCTCCTCCCGCATCCACACCTCCCGCCTGCTGTCCCTGAGCGAGGACCTGCCCGTGGCGGTGGTCGTCGTGGACACCGAGGAGCGGGTACGGGCGTTCCTGCCGCAACTCGACGAACTCGTCGGCGAAGGGCTCGTGACCCTGGAGGAGTGCGAGGTCGTCCGGTACGTGGGGCGTGCGGGCGGCGAGGCCGACACGGATCCGAAGGGTGGCAAGTCGTCGTGAACTGGCTGCTCGTGATCGCGGGAGCCGTGGTCGGTGCGCCATTGCGCTATCTGACCGACCGTGCCGTACAGGCCCGTCACGACTCGGTCTTCCCCTGGGGCACCTTCGTGGTGAACGTCACCGGCTGTCTGGTCCTCGGGCTGCTCACCGGCGCGGCTTCCGCCGGGGCCGCCGGACCTCATCTGCAGCTTTTCCTGGGCACCGGGCTGTGCGGCGCCCTGACCACGTACTCGACCTTCTCCTACGAGACCCTGCGGCTGGCCGAGGCCGGCTCCGGACTGTATGCCGCGTTCAACATCGTGGCGAGCCTGGTGGCGGGGCTCGCCGCGGCCTTCGCGGGGGGTTCGCTCGCCGCCGCCGTGTGGGCCTAGGCGTTTGCCAGAGCGCCGGGCGCAACAAGTACTGACTACAACAATGTCGACCAACTCTCCTCAGAACTGGATCCCATGAGCGCCATCTCCGTCGGTCAAGCCGTCGTCCTCGGCATCGTCGAGGGGGTGACCGAGTTCCTCCCGGTGTCCTCCACCGGTCACCTCAAGATCACCGAGGGGCTCATGCACATCCCTGTCGACGACAAGTCCGTCGTCGGGTTCTCCGCCGTCATCCAGGTCGGTGCCATCGCCGCCGTGCTCGTGTACTTCTTCAAGGACATCAAGCGGATCGTCTCGGCCTGGTTCCGCGGTCTGACCAACCGCGAGGAGCGCTACCACCACGACTACAAGTTCGCATGGTGGGTGATCGCCGCCACCATCCCGATCGTCCTGGTGGGTCTGGCGGCCAAGCCGCTCATCGACGGCGCGCTCGGCTCCCTCTGGGTGGTCGCCGGCTCCCTGATCGTCGGCTCCGCCGTGATGTGGTGCGCGGACCAGATGGGCCGACACAAGCGCGGTGAGGACGACACCTCGTTCAAGGACGCCATGTGGGTCGGCTGCTCCCAGATCCTCGCGCTGCTCTTCCCGGGCTTCTCCCGCTCCGGCGCCACCATGTCCACCGCGCTCATCCTCGACCTGGACCGCGTCGCCGCCACCCGTCTGTCGTTCTTCCTCGGCATCCCGGCCCTGACCGGCGCCGGCATCTACGAGCTCAAGGACGCCCTCGGCGCGGGCGTGGGCGCCGCCCCGCTGGCCGTCGGCACGATCGTCTCCTTCGTCGTCGCCTACGCCTCCATCGCCTGGCTGCTGAAGTTCGTCGCCAAGCACTCCTTCAACGCCTTCGTGATCTACCGGATCGTCATCGGCCTGGGCCTGCTCGGCCTGCTCGGCACGGGCGTGCTGAGCGCCTGACCGAACCGTCCTGATCACCCACGGGGTGCGGATGCCTGCATTCAGGCGCCGCACCCCGTGAATGTTTGTTTACGGGACGCCTTGACAGCCCCGGCACGCAACCCGCAGGATCGCTCCGTGAACCTGTCAGACAGCCAGACAGGTGGTCCGGCACCGCGGCGCGTCAGCGCCATGGAAGCGGTGCTCGCCCACCTCCGCGGCGCCATCGAACGCGGCGAGTACGCCATAGGCGACAAGCTCCCCTCCGAGGCCGAGCTGTGCCGCACCCTCGAGGTGTCCAGGCCCGTGCTGCGCGAGGCGCTGCGCGCGCTGCAGACGATGGGCCTCACGGTCTCCCGGACCGGAAAGGGCACCTTCGTCGTCGCGAACGCCGTCGAGGACCCCACGTTCGGCGACTACGCGGCCAGCGACCTGCTGGAGGTGCGCCGGCACATCGAGATCCCCGTCGCCGGGTACGCGGCCGTGCGCCGCACCCCGGAGGACCTGGACCATCTGGCCCACCTGCTCGACCGCATGGAGCGGGAGACGGACACCACGGCCTGGGTCGCGATGGACACCCTCTTCCACCTCGCCGTGGCCGAGGCGGCCCAGAACCCGGTGTTCCGCCGGGTCATCGAGGAGATCCGCGACGCACTGGCGCGTCAGTCGGCCTTCCTCAACGAACTGGGCGGCCGCCGCGAGCAGTCCAACCGCGAGCACCGGGCCATCGTCGAGGCGCTGATCGACGGTTCCGAACACGACGCGGTGGAGGCCATGAGTCACCACCTCGACCGCGTCGAGACGACCCTCACCGACATCGTGCGTCCCCAGCGGACGGACGACCTCCCCACGGAAGGCGGACCCGAGGCGTGAGCGAGCAGCACCTCAAAGACGAGACGCGCCCCTCGTCCGGCCATGTCGACGCCGGAGACGCCGGCTACAGCAAAGGCCTGAAGCACCGGCACGTCAACATGATCGCCATCGGCGGAGCCATCGGCACCGGCCTCTTCCTCGGCGCGGGCGGCCGGCTCGCCGACGCCGGGCCGTCCCTGTTCATCGCCTACGCCGTCTGCGGCGTCTTCGCCTTCATGGTCGTACGCGCCCTCGGCGAACTCGTCCTGTACCGCCCGTCCTCCGGCGCCTTCGTCTCGTACGCCCGGGAGTTCCTGGGCGAGAAGGGCGCCTACACCGCGGGCTGGATGTACTTCCTGAACTGGGCGACCACCGGCATCGCCGACATCACCGCGGTCGCCACCTACACCCACTACTGGGGCATGTTCTCCGACATCCCTCAATGGTTGATCGCATTGATCGCCCTTGCGGTCGTCCTGACGGTCAATCTGATCTCGGTCAAGATATTCGGTGAGCTGGAGTTCTGGTTCGCCATCGTCAAGGTCGGCGCGCTCGTGGTCTTCATGGCGATCGGCATCTTCCTGCTGGTCACCCAGCACCCGGTGGCCGGCCACCACCCCGGCCCGTCGCTGATCACCGGCAACGGCGGCATCTTCCCCAACGGCCTGCTGCCGATGCTGCTGATCATCCAGGGCGTCGTCTTCGCCTACGCCTCCGTCGAACTGGTCGGCGTCGCCGCCGGGGAGACCGAGAACCCCGAGAAGATCATGCCGAAGGCGATCAACTCGATCATGTGGCGCGTGGGCCTGTTCTACGTCGGCTCGGTCGTCCTGCTGTCCATGCTGATGCCCTGGAACAGCTACAGCGCAGGCGAGAGCCCCTTCGTGACGGTCCTGTCGCACATCGGCATCCCCGCGGCCGGCGACGTGATGAACCTGGTCGTGCTCACCGCCGCCATGTCCTCGCTGAACTCCGGCCTGTACTCCACCGGCCGCATCCTGCGCTCCATGGCCATGAGCGGGTCGGCCCCGAAGTTCACCGCGCGGATGAGCCGCAGCCAGGTTCCGTACGGCGGCATCCTGCTCACCAGCGGTATCTGTGTCCTCGGCGTGGGCCTCAACTACGTCGTCCCCGCCGACGCGTTCGAGATCGTCCTCAACTTCGCGGCGATCGGCATCCTCGCGACCTGGGGCATGATCATGCTCTGCCACCTGCTCTTCTGGCGGAAGACCCAGCAGGGCGAACTGTCCCGGCCGTCGTACCGGCTCCCGGGCTCCCCCTGGACCGAAGTCGTGACCCTGGCGTTCCTCGCCTCCGTCCTGGTCCTCATGTACGCCGACGGCGGCGCCGGACGCACCACCGTGCTCTGTCTGCCGCTGATCGTCGCCATCCTGGTCGCCGGCTGGTACGGCATCCGCGGCCGGATATCCCGCACATCCACCGGCGCCGACGCGTGACCCGCGTACCGGCCGACCCGACTCATCGATGCAGGCAGTGATGTACAGCAGTTCTCCCGCCGACGCACCCCTCGTCCGCGAACCCCTTCACGCCCCGGTCGCCCACCTCATCCGCGGTGGAGTCGTCGAGGGCATCCACTACGGCTCCGTCGTCGTCCTCGGCGCCGACGGCACGGTGGAGTTCCAGCTCGGCGACATCGAGGCCGCGTTCTACCCGCGCTCGGCCGTCAAGCCCCTCCAGGCCGTGGCCATGCTGCGGGCCGGGCTGCCGCTCGACGGCGCACTGCTGTCGCTGGCCGCCGCCAGCCACTCCGGCGAGGAGCGCCACCTCGCCGGCACCCGGCGCATCCTCGAACTCGCCGGGCTCACCGAGGACGACCTGCGCAACGTGCCCGACATGCCGTTCGACCCGGGCGTCCGGGACGCCTGGGTGCGCGCGGGCCGCACGCCCTCCCGGCTCGCCCAGAACTGCTCCGGCAAGCACGCAGCCATGCTGTGGACCGCCCAGCTCAACGGCTGGTCCCTTCAGGACTACCTCGACCCGAAGCACCCGCTCCAGCAGGCGATCCAGGAGATCGTCGAGGACCTGACCGGCCAGCGGGTCGCCCGGGTCACCGTGGACGGCTGCGGCGCACCGCTGTTCTCCATCTCCCTGCACGGCCTCGCCCGCGCCCTGTCCCGGATCACCGCGGCCGCCCCCGGCACGCCCGAGGCGCGGGTCGCCGACGCGATGCGCTCGCACGCGGAGATGGCCTCCGGCGCCGGCCGCGATGTCGCTGCGCTGATGAGGGCCGTTCCCGGGCTGCTCGCCAAGGACGGGTTCGAGGGCGTTCAGGTTGCCGCCCTGCCCGATGGGCGGGCGATCGCCGTCAAGATCGCCGACGGTGCGAATCGGGCGCGGATTCCGGTGGCGGCGGCCGCGCTCGCGCGCGCGGGCGTCGACCCCGAGCTGCTCACCGAGTTTGCGGGGGAGCCGCTGCTCGGGGGCGGGGAGCCGGTGGGGTGCGTGCGGGCCGTGCGTGCGCTGGATCCGGTTCCGTTCACCGCCTGCGCGTAGCGCTCCGCCGGATCGGCCGTCCCACATCTGCGGGACAGTTGACCGCGCCCACGCGACGGTAGCCGCGTATCGACACAGCCCCGCGCCCCTTCGACATCTCTGATACCTCCCGTACCTCAGAAAGAGGACCCACCCCTCATGACCGCCGCCACCACCCGCAGCGAACACGATCTGCTCGGCGACCGCGACGTACCCGCCGACGCGTACTGGGGTGTGCACACCCTGCGCGCGACGGAGAACTTCCCCATCACCGGCACCCCGATCTCGGCCTATCCGCATCTGATCGACGCCCTGGCCGCCGTCAAGGAGGCCGCCGCCCTCGCCAACGAGGAACTCGGCCTGCTGGCGCCGGAGAAGGCGCGTGCGATCGTCGCCGCCTGCCAGGAGATCCGGGCGGGCAAGCTGCACGACCAGTTCGTCGTCGACGTCATCCAGGGCGGCGCGGGCACCTCCACCAACATGAACGCCAACGAGGTCGTGGCCAACCGCGCACTGGAACTCCTCGGCCACGCCAAGGGCGAGTACGCGTATCTGCACCCCAATGAGGACGTCAACCTGGGTCAGTCGACCAATGACGTCTACCCGACCGCCGTCAAGATAGCGACGGTGTTCGCGGTCCGTGGGCTGCTCAAGGCCATGTCCGTCCTGCAGGACGCCTTCGCCCGCAAGGCCGTCGAGTTCCGTGACGTGCTCAAGATGGGCCGTACCCAGTTGCAGGACGCCGTGCCGATGACGCTCGGTCAGGAGTTCTCGGCCTATGCCGTCATGATCGAGGAGGACCGCAGCCGTCTTGCCGAGGCAGTTGAGTTGATCCAGGAGATCAACCTGGGTGCCACGGCGATCGGCACCGGGCTCAACGCGCCCGCCGGATACGCGGAGGCCGCCCGCCGGCACCTGTCCGAGATCACCGGGCTGCCGCTGGTCACCGCCGCCAACCTGGTCGAGGCCACCCAGGACTGCGGTGCCTTCGTGCAGATGTCCGGTGTGCTGAAGCGGATCGCGGTCAAGCTCTCCAAGAGCTGCAACGACCTGCGGCTGCTGTCCTCCGGTCCGCGTGCGGGCCTCGGGGAGATCAACCTGCCGCCGGTGCAGGCCGGTTCGTCCATCATGCCGGGCAAGGTCAACCCGGTGATCCCCGAGGTGGTCAACCAGGTCGCCTTCGAGGTGATCGGCAACGACGTCGCCATCACCATGGCCGCCGAGGCCGGACAGCTCCAGCTCAACGCCTTCGAGCCGATCATCCTGCACTCCCTGTCGGAGTCCGTCACGCACCTGCAGAGCGCCTGCCTCACCCTGGCCGACCGCTGCGTGTCCGGCATCACCGCCAACACCGAGCGGCTGCGCGCCACCGTGGAGAACTCCATCGGCCTGGTCACCGCCCTCAACCCGCACATCGGGTACACGGCCGCCACCGAGATCGCCAAGGAGGCGCTCGTCACCGGCCGGGGCGTGGCCGAACTCGTCCTGGAGCGGGGCCTCCTGCCGGCCGAACGGCTCGCTGAGCTGCTGCGCCCCGAGGTCGTCGCCGGCAGCGGCGCGCCTACCGCCTGACCTGCGGTTACGGGCAGATATCGGCTCGTACGCGAGTAGGCTCCAGGGCCGGTCCGGAGGCACAATGGTGATCATGACAACGACGTCGTCCCTCACCTTCCTGCCGGTCCTGGAGCGCATCGCCGAGGAGATCGAGCGCACCCCCGGCCGCGGCCGGGCCGCCGACTACATCCCGGCCCTCGCCGCCTGCGATCCCCGCCGCTTCGGCATGGCCGTCGCCGAGCTGGACGGCACGGTGTACGGGGTGGGGGAGTGGCGCGAGCCGTTCTCCACGCAGTCCATCACCAAGGTCTTCACCCTGGCCCTGGACCTGGCCCGCGAGGGCGACGAACTCTGGGAGCACGTGGGCCGCGAGCCCTCCGGCAACCCCTTCAACTCCCTGGTCCAGCTGGAGTACGAGAACGGCATCCCGCGGAATCCTTTCATCAACGCGGGTGCCCTCGTCGTCACCGACCGCCTCCAGACCCGCACCGGAGACGCGGCCGGGGAGTTGCTGACCTTCCTGCGCACCGAGAGCGGCAACGCCACCCTGGACTTCGACAAGGAGGTCGCCGCCTCCGAGACCGCCCACGGCGACCGCAATGCCGCCCTCGCGCATTTCATGGCCTCCTACGGCAACATCGACAACGACGTGCCGACCCTGCTCGACCAGTACTTCCGGCAGTGCTCCATCACCGCCTCCTGTGCCGACCTGGCCCTCGCCACCGGTTTCCTCGCCCGGCACGGCATCCGCGCCGACGGCGGCCGGCTGCTCACCCGCAGCCAGGCCAAGCAGGTCAACGCGGTCATGCTCACGTGCGGTACGTACGACGCGGCCGGGGACTTCGCCTACCGGGTCGGCCTGCCGGGCAAGAGCGGGGTCGGCGGCGGGATCATCGCGGTCGTCCCCGGCCGCTGCACCCTGTGCGTGTGGAGTCCGGGCCTGGACGAACGCGGCAACTCGGTGGCGGGAGTGGCGGCCTTGGACCGCTTCACGACGCTGACGGGTCTGTCGGTGTTCTGAGCGGCCATCGCGTGCGGTCCCTCGGCCCCACAGGCGCAGGGGGACGCTCCTGACGTGCTGAAGTCACCATTCCTCACACGCCGGTCACGTGCAGGCCGCCCCCGCGTGAGTGGAGCGTCGTCTTCCGGCCACCCGGCGTTGACACGCTGACCCAGTGTTGGCCATGGCATTTCCCGTCGATCTCCGCCGCTGCCAGGTGCTCGGGCTGGCCGGCACCGCCTTTCTCGCGCTCGGCGGTGAGACGGCCGGTGCCCTGCCCGTCGAGGACCTCCTGGCCCCCGCCTCGGTGCAGGCGGCGCTCGGCCTGGTCGGGGTGTACTTCGGTGTCGTCCTGCTGATCGCGGCCTGGGTGCTGCTCGGCCGTCTGGTGCGCGGGCCCCGGCCGCCCACCCCGCGCGCCCTGCTGCTGGTGCTGGCCGTGTGGACGGCACCGCTGCTGCTCGCACCGCCGTTGTTCAGCCGGGACGTCTACAGCTATCTCGCGCAGGGCGCCATGGTCGACGCCCACATCGACGTCTACGCCCACGGCCCGGCCCAGCTCGGCGGCCCGCTCGCCGACGAGGTCGCCCCGATGTGGCAGCACACCGGCGCCCCCTACGGCCCCGCCTTCATGGCCCTGGCCTCCGCGCTGACCGGCCTGACCCGCGGCCAGCTGCCCGCGGGCCTGCTCGGCATGCGCCTGGTCGCCCTGCTCGGCGTGGCCCTGATGGCGGTGGCGCTGCCCCGCCTCGCCCGGCACAGCGGCGCCGACCCGGCCGCCGCCCTCTGGCTCGGCGCCCTCAACCCGCTGGTCCTGCTGCACCTGGTCGCGGGTGCCCACAACGACGCCCTGATGCTCGGCCTGCTGGGGCTCGGCCTGGTCGCCGCGCGCGGGGAGCGGCCGGCCGGCGGTGTCCTCGGGGCCGTCCTCGTCACCCTGGCCGCCCTGGTCAAGGCGCCGGCCGCGCTCGGCCTGCCGGCGGTCGTGGCCCTCCAGGTCCGGGCCGGCCGCCGCCCGCTGCCGGCCGTCCTGACCACGGCGGCCACCTCCGCCGTGACGACGGTCGCCGCCACGGCCGTCGCCGGCACCGGCTACGGCTGGATCGGAACCCTGGCCACCCCCGTTTCGCCGCACAACTGGGCCCTGACCAGCCTGCTCGGCCGCGCCACCGGCGCCCTGCTGGAACACCTCGGCAGCAGCCTGGCCCCGCTGGCCGTACCGGCCTGGCAGCTGCTCGGCCTCGCCGCCACCGCCGTCGCCGTGGCCCTGATATGGCTCCGGCTGCGCCTCAGACCCGTGTACGCCCTCGGGCTCAGCCTGCTGACGGTCGCCGTGTTCGGCCCGGCGATCCGCCCCTGGTACGTGCTGTGGGGCCTGTTCCTCATCGCCGCCGCCGCGCCCAGCACCTCGGTACGGCACCGGGTCGCGGCCCTGGCCGGCGTCCTCGCCCTCGCCGTCCTGCCCAGCGGCGGCCCCGCCGACCTCGGACAGCTGGTGCTCGCCGTCTCCGGCGGGGCGCTCGGCGTGGTCGTGCTGTGGCAGGCCCACCAGGCGGCCCAGGCCCCGGCCCCGGGACGCATGGCGTGAGCGGGCCGCGTACGACCAGGGGCCGTCTGCTGCTGGTGCTCGCCCTCGCGGCCGCCGTCACCGTCTTCACCGCCACCGTGCCGCTGCTGCGGGACTTCTTCGACCTGCGCGTCTACTACGGCACCGTGCACACCTGGGCGCACCACGACGGCCTGATCTACGACTACCGGGTGCCCGGCACCACGTACGGCTTCACCTATCCGCCGTTCGCGGCGCTCGCCATGCTGCCGCTGGCCTTGCTGGACCGGACCCAGGCGATCGTGGCGTCCCTGCTGGTCAACCTGGCCGCGCTGGCGGTGATCCTGCGGATCCTGGCGGGCCCGGACTGGCGGCGGCACGGCTGGTACCGCTGGGCGCTGTGCCTGTGCCTGCTCGCGCTGTTCGAGCCGCTGCGGGACACGTTCAGCTTCGGCCAGGTCAACCTGGTGCTGCTCGCGCTCGTCCTCGGCGACTGCCTGCTGCTGGCGACCGGCCGGGAGCGCTGGGCGGGTGCCGGGATCGGGCTCGCCGCCGCCGTGAAGCTGACGCCCGCCCTGTTCATCGGTCTGCTGCTGCTCGCCGGGCGCCGTCGGGCGGCCGCCCTCGCGACGGCCGTGGCCGCCGCGGCGACCGCACTGGCCGCCTGGGCCGACCCGGCGGCCTCCCGCTTCTACTGGACCGAGGCGTTGTGGGACACCAGCCGGGTGGGCCGCCTCGGCTACGTCTCGAACCAGTCGCTCCAGGGCGTGCTCGCCCGCCTCGGTGAGACGGGCCGCCCGCTGTGGGCGACGGCGGTCCTGCTGACCCTGTGCGTCTGGGCGTGGCGGACCCGCCGGGCGGTGCGGGCCGGTGACTGGACGGCGGCCTTCGCGCTCACGGGGGCGGCGGCCTGCCTGGTCAGCCCCATCACCTGGGTGCACCACCTGGTGTGGCTGCTGCCTTCGTTCGCCGTGCTGCTGCGCGCCGGGCATCCGCGGGTCGCGGGCGCCCTGTACACGGTGCTGTGCACGAGCGTGGTCTGGCTGTGGTTCGACGACGCCTCCGGCCTCGGCGGTTTCCTCGGCAGCAACACCTACACGTGGATCACGCTGGGCCTGCTGCTCGGCCTGCCGACGGGTCAGCCGCGCGGGGCCCGGTTGCCCTTGCCCCGTGTCGCCACCGCCGCGGCGCCCGCGGCGAGACCCGAGCACCCCACGACGACGGCGACGTCCACCCAGAGAGAGTCGTCGTCCTTGGCCTGCGACGTGGCAGCCGCGGCCACCGGCGCGGGCCTCGACGCCGGCCGGGACCTGACGCGCAGCCCGTCCAGCGAGCCGACCGGATCCACCCGGCCGGCCGCCGCGAAGCCCCAGTCGAGCAGCTCGCGCGCCTCCTGGTACACCGCCAGCCCGCCGCCCTGCTGAGGGTTCATCACGGTCACCAGCAGCGTGCGGCTGCCATGGCGGGCCGCGGCCACCAGGGTGTTGCCCGCTTGGGTGGTGTAGCCGTTCTTGATGCCGATCAGCCCGGGGTACTTCTCCACGCCGTTCGCGCCGGTGAGCAGCCGGTTGGTGTTCCGGATGCCGTACGACGCGCCGTCCCCGGGGAAGTACGCCTCGGCGGTGGAGCAGTACCGGGCGAAGTCGGGATTGTGCAGGCCCTCCCGGCCGAAGACCGCCAGGTCGTAGGCGGAGGACACCTGGCCGTCGGCGTCGTAGCCGTCGGGGGAGACGACATGGGTGTCCAGGGCGCCGAGCGAGCGTGCCTTGGCCTGCATCTGGGCGGCCGTGGCCGCCCAGCCGCCGTTCAGCGAGGCGAGCACGTGCACGGCGTCGTTGCCGGAGTTGAGGAAGACCCCCCGCCACAGGTCGGCCACCTGGTAGCTGTGGCCCTCCTTGACGCCGACCAGGCTGCTGCCCGGGCCGATGTCCGCCAGTTCCTCGTCGCGCACCGTGTGCCGCATCGTGGCCGGCAGGGACGGCAGCACGGTGACGGCGAACAGGGTCTTGAGGGTGCTCGCGGGCGGCAGTTTGCGGTGCGCGTCGCTCGCGGCCAGCACCGCCCCGCTGCCGGCGTCGGCCACCAGCCAGGACAGCGCCGACACCTCGGGCACCTCGGGCGCGTCCCGGTGCGGCCGGACCTGGACGCCGGAGCGGTAGAGCTGGGACGGTGCGGGCATGGCCGCCCGGGGGCCGGGCGGGGCGGGTTCTCCGGCCCGGGGCCCGGCAGAGGCGGCGGCCGGGGTGAGGACCAGCACGCCCGCCGCGCACAGGGCACACGCCGACACGGCCACCCGATGAGAAAGTCCGCTGATCATATGATCAACGTACGGACGAGGTCGTCGTTCCTCGCGCCGAAGCGGCCGTTCGGCTCACGCGGGCAACCCGGATGCCGCACCGAGGCCGTCTGCGGGCGGGCTCAGCCGGTGGGCAGCGTGGGCCGGATCTGCCGCAGGAACGCGGCGTTGTCGGGGGTGGAGCGCAGCCGCTCCAGGAGGGTCTCCAGACCGGACGGGCCGCCCTCGCGGGGGCGCAGGACGCGGCGCAGTCCGTGTACGGCCGCCAACTCGGCCGGAGTCAGGAGGAGTTCCTCGCGACGGGTGCCGCTGGCGTCGAGGTCCACGGCCGGGAAGAGGCGGCGGGCGGCGGACTCGCGGTCCAGGCGCAGCTCCATGTTGCCCGTGCTCTTCAGCTCCTCGAAGTAGTAGCCGTCGGCGCGGGAGCCGGTGTCCACCAGGACGCTGGCGAGGATGGTCAGGGAGCCGCCCTCCTCCGCCTGGCGGGCGGCGCCGAAGAACCGCTTGGGCCCGAGCAGCGCGCCCGCGTCGACACCACCGCTCAGGGTGCGGCCGCCGGCGGCGGAGGCGTTGTTGTGCGCCCGGCACAGCCGGGTCAGCGAGTCCAGCAGGATCACGACGTCCTCGCCGGCCTCCACCAGGCGCTTGGCCCGCTCGACCACGAGCTCGGCGAGGGCGATGTGCTCCTTGGCCGCCCGGTCGAAGGTGGAGGCGTACACCTCGCCGCGCACCGAGCGGCGCATCTCGGTGACTTCTTCGGGGCGCTCGTCCAGCAGCAGGACCATCAGCCGGCACTCGGGGTGGTTGCCGGCCACGGCGGCCGCGAGTTGCTGGAGGAGCACCGTCTTGCCGCTCTTCGGCGGGGCCACGATGAGTCCGCGCTGCCCCTTGCCGACCGGCGCGAAGAGATCGGTGACGCGTCCGGCCAGTCCGGACGCGGGGTGTTCGAGCCGGATGCGCTCGTGCGGGTGGAGCGGGGTGAGGTCGCGGAAGTGGCGCCGGGCGCGGAGGTCCGCCGGGTCGCGACCGTCGACGCGGGTGATCTCGGTCAGCGCGCGCCGGTCACCCCGGACGCCTTCGACGAGGTCACCCCTGCGCAGCCCGTGGCGCCGGATCAGGTGGGGCGCGACCTGGGGATCGGCGGGGGAGGGCAGCAGGTGCGGGGCCCGCAGATGCCCCTTCCCCTGCCCGTCGATGTCGAGGACACCGGTGACGATCCGGGCGGCCGGGGCCTGCTGGACCACGGGAGGGTGTTCGAGTGTGGTGGTCATGGTGGGAGGTCCTTTCACGGACGGAAGAAGAAGGTGGGAAGGGGGGAGAGGCCGCGAGCGGGAGGCCTTGACAGCTGCCTCCGGGCGGCGGGAACGGCACCTCGGGTACGGCGGAAACGCCCTGGTCACGAGGTGGTGCAGAGAAGAAGCCCGGGCCGGTCGGGAACCTCGGCCGAGGGGCTGATGGAGAGAGGAACGGCGCCGGTGTCCGTACGACGGGACACGCACACGTGCTGATCGCACTATACCCGTGCGCTCGGTCGGGTCAACATGATGCCGTCCGCGTTCATTCCCGCCCCGCACCCCGCCGTCGTACCGCCGGAACGTCAGGACAGGACCCCGTGGACCTGATCGCCTTCCCTGTGTGCAGTCCTCGGCAACCAGGTGCTGGACATGTCCCCAGACCATAACGATCCCGGACGTGCCGGGACTTGACCGTCAACCGTGGACTATGTTCAGGACATGTCCACGCCACCGCAGCCCCCGCAGCCGGCCGACCAGCCGCCTTCGCAGCCCCAGCAGCCCGCGTCGGCGCCGGCCGTCCCGCCGCAGCCGACGGCCTACCCGTACCCGAACCCGCAGTCCCCGCCGCCGGGCGGCTTCTACGCCCAGCCCACGCTGGTCGGACAGCCCGCCGCCCAGCCGCAGCCGGGGCAGTTCGGCCAGCCGGGGCAGCAAGGGCAGTTCGGCCAGCCGGGGCAGCCGCAGCCGGGGAACCCCTACGCCCAGGCTCCTCAGTTCGGGGCCGCGGTGCCGCCCGTCCCTCCGTCCGGTGGCGGCGGGGCCGGCAAGGCGGTGCTGTGGGCTGCGGTCGGCGCGGTTGTCGCCTCCGCCGCCTGGGCGGGCGGCGTCTTCCTCATCGGCGGCAAGGGCGACAGCGCGGATCTGCGCGGCTACTCGGCACCCTCCAACATGTGCTCCAGCGCCGACTACTCCTCCTTCAAGGCCGAGTATCCCGAGGGCGACTCCTCGCCGACCAAGAACTCCCTCAAGAACCCTGCGCTGGACGAGAGTTACTGCTACACGGGCCTGAAGAAGACCGGGTCCTCGTATGCCGACGCCTATCTGTCCATGCAGCTCGACGTGCACAAGAAGACCGATCCGGGGCCCGAGTTCACGGCCATGTGGAAGAACTACGGCGACAGCCACACCGGTTACGACGTCTCCCCGGTCAGCGGCATCGGCGACGAAGCCTACCTGGTCAGCCAGGACACCACCGGCGGCTCCTCCAGCAGCGGTACCCGCTACGCCACGCTCGCCGTCCGCGACGGGTGGGTGACGTACACGATGAGCTACAGCGCCTACCTCACCTCGTACGACCAGGACAAGAACCCGCCCGCGCTCAGCGACGTGGACGGCTGGCTGAAGAAGGACGCCAAGGCCACGCTGGGGCAGCTCAAGGGCTGACCCGGTTCGACCCTCAGACGCGGTCCAGCGCGTCGGTGATGGCCTTCACGCCGCCGTGGGCCGCGTAGCCGCCGTCGACCGTGATCTCCGCCCCGTTGACGTACGACGACTCGTCGGACAGCAGATACACCATCAGCGGGGCGACCTCACCGGCCGTGCCCGCGCGGCCCTGCGGCGTCATGTCGAGTGCGCCCGGACGAACACCGGGGCGGAGCCCGCCGGCATCAGCGGGGCCGGCGCCTGGATGCCGAGCAGCGGGCCCGCCGTGTTCACCGCCAACGCCCGGTTGAAGTCGGCGAGTTCGACCTCGCCCAGCTTCTCGCCGGCCTCGTCCAGCCTAGGTGGCGACAACTGCCGCGCCCTCGCAGGCGCATGCCGTCACCTCGGCGGCGCCCTTGTCATCCATGGCGTCGATCTCCTGCCCGGCCGCCCTCAGGCGGACCGCGCCTCCGCCTCCTTCACGATCTCGTCGAACCGCGCGCCCATGGCCTCGGCGAGGGCGTGCGCCCCGGACAGCGGGCGGACCATGACCATCAGCTCGTCGATCAGGCCGTCCTCGTTCACATGCAGGAAGTCACAGCCGGTCAGTTCGCGGTCGCCCACCCGGGCGGTGAAGACCAGCGCGTGGTCGGGGGCGGCCGGGTCGCCGATCTCCCGGACGTACCGGAAGTCCTCGAAGACCTGGGAGACCGCGCGCAGGATCGCCGCGGTGATCGCCTTGCCCGGATACGGCTTGAAGACGACCGGGCTGGAGAAGACGACGTCCTCGGCCAGCAGCGCCTCCACGGCGTCGATGTCGCCGGCCTCGACGGCCGCGCGGAACGCGTGCATCGGATCACCTCGCATAGTCAATTAATTGAATAAGTGCGGATGAGATTAATCAACGACTGCTAGCCTGTCCATATGTCGCTCAAGTACGCCGTCCTGGCCGCCCTGCTGGAGGGCGAGGCCTCGGGCTACGAGCTGTCGAAGTCGTTCGACGTCTCGCTCGCGAACTTCTGGCCCGCCACCCCGCAGCAGCTCTACCGGGAGCTGGAGCGGCTGGGACAGGACGGACTGGTCCGGGCCCGGACGGTGCAGCAGGAACGGCGGCCGAACAAGCGGATGTTCACGCTCACCGAGGCGGGCCGGGCCGAGCTGGACGCCTTCGCCGCCGAGCCGCCGAAGCGGCCCACCGCCATCCGCGACGAACTCCTCATCAAGATCCAGGCGATGGACGGCGGCGACCCGGAGGTCACCCGCGCGCTGATCGAGGAGCGCATGGGCTGGGCGAGGGGAAAGCTCGACCGCTACCGGCGGGTGCAGAGCCGCCTCCTCGACGGCCGGACCGAGGAGGAGTACCTGCGCGGCGCCGACCGCGTCGGCCCGTACCTCACCCTCATGGCCGGGATCGGCTTCGAGGAGGAGAACCTGCGCTGGTGCGAGCGGGCGCTCGCGGTCCTGGCACAGCGGGTGGCCCTAGGCTGAGGAGATGTTCGGTCCCGAAGGCCCCAGCCTGCGTGAACTCGCCGTACAGGCACTGTCGTCCGTCGAGCACGGCTACGACCTGCTCGCTCCGAAGTTCGATCACACGCCCTTCCGGACACCCGACGGCGTCCTGGATTCCGTGGCGAAGGCGCTCACCCCGCTCGGCCCCTTCGAGGACGGACTCGACCTGTGCTGCGGCACGGGCGCGGGCGCCGAGGTGCTCACCAGGCTGTGCCGCCGCAGCGTCACCGGGGTCGACTTCAGCGCGGGCATGCTCGACGTCGCCCGGCACCGGGTACGGCCCCCCGGCGGGCCCGGGGTCGCCTGGGTGCGCGGCGACGCCCGTGCCCTGCCGTTCGCGGCCGCCTTCGACCTCGTGGTCTCCTTCGGGGCCTTCGGTCACTTTCTGCCGCGGGAGCTGCCCGGGCTGTTCAGTCAGGTCCACTCGGTCCTGCGGCCGGGCGGCCGGTTCGCCTTCCCGGTGCTCGCCCCGCCCCGTCCGACGCAGGCCGGCTACTGGATGCTGCTCGGCTTCGACGCGGTGATGCGGGTGCGCAACGCGCTGTGGCAGCCGCCGTTCGTGATGTACTACCGGGCCTTCCGGCTCGGTGGTGTGCTCGGCGAGCTGGGCCGGGCCGGGTTCACCGTCGAGCTGCACGCCCTGCCCGAGTTCGGGCGGCGGGGCGACGGCGGCGCACGGGCCCGGCTGGTGGTGGCCCGGCGGGCTCAGCCGGCCGCCGGCAGCGTGAACTCGTAGACCAGCGCGTCCCGTTCGGCGTCCACCACCAGATCGGTGATCTCCAGCGGCCGGGCGTACTGGTCGTGCACCCGCCGGGTCACCCGCACCGAGGCGGCGCCGTCGACCTGGGTGATGGAATCCCGGTGGTGCAGGGACAGCCCGGCCTTGCGCATCCAGTCGTAGGCCCGGCGCAGCTGCGCGGGGGTGGTGCCGTCGGCCCGGTTCCGGTAGCGGGCCAGCTCCGCGACCTCGGCCAGTGCCACCGCCGAGAACGAGGTCACGGCCGTCCGCAGCGACCGGCCGTCCGGCGTGGCCGACCGGTACCGGTGCACCAGCGTCGGCCGGTGCGGGGCGAGGCCCAGCGCCCGCGCGTGCTCCTCCGGCGGCGCCTCCCAGGTCACCGTGGCCCGGTCGACCGCACAGGGGTCCGCCGGGCGGGCGCCCAGCGGGAAGGCCGGTGTCCCCGGCGCCGCCACCGGCCGGGCGGGCAGCGTGGCATGGCTGCCCCGCCGGTCGGTGGAGACGGCGCCGCTGCGCCGCAGCACCTCCAGCGCCTGCCGGATGGTCTCCCGGCTGACCTGGAAGTAGGCCGCCAGGTGCCGTTCGCCGGGCAGCCGTTCGCCCGGCGGAATCGCGCCGGTGCGCAGTTCGTCGAGGAGCAGCGCCGCGATCCGCCCGTACAGGGGCCGGTCGTCGCTCTGCGCGGGTTCGTGCGGTGCGGGTTCGTGCGGGGTGGTGCGGGCCATGCCGCGCCCTCCTGTGGTGACAAGGTGTAGTCGTGCGGGCTCGTTGCGCGACCACACTTAGCATTGGTCTAAACCACAAGGGAAGAGCGGTCTGCCGGTTCGGCCGAAACCCACCCGCGCGACCGCGCCGTCACAGGGCGCTGTACAGGGCGTCGATCAGCGCCATTTTCCGCGGGTCGTCGGCGATGCGCGGCCCCATCCGGTTCATCACATACCCCAGCGACACGCCGGCCTCCGGGTCGGCGAGCCCGCACGAGCCGCCGAACCCGTCATGACCGAAAGCCCGCGGGTTCGGGCCGTACGACCGCTGCGGACCGCTCAGCCACAGTCCGAGCCCGGCCTCGGTCTCGCCCTCGAAGCCTGCGCCCACCACCAGATCGCGGCAGCTTCCCTGGCCCTCGCGCACCCGCTCCGCCGCCTCCGGCGACAGGATGCGCCGCCCGCCGTGGCGACCGCGCCCGGCGAAGACGCCGTACAGCGCCGCGACGGCGCGTGCGGTGCCGTGCCCGTTCGCCGCGGGGATCTCCGCCGCGCGCCACTCGGGCGTGTTCGCCTCCGCCGCACCGACCAGCGGATTCGCCAGTGCCGCCAGCGCGGCGGGCGCCAACTGGCTGAAGACCGCCGCCTGTTCGCTGCGGGAGGCGGCCGGCGGATGCACCAGCTCGGCCGCCCGGCCCGCCTCCTTCGCCGGCAGCCCGACCGTGAAGTCGATCCCGAGCGGCCCGGTCACCTCCCGCTCCAGGAACTCCCCCGGCCGCAGCCCGGAGACGCGCCGGACGACCTCGCCGACCAGGTGGCCGTAGGTCAGCGCGTGATACCCGGAGACGGTGCCCGGCTCCCACCACGGCTCGGTCGCCGCCAGTCGGGCGGTGGTCAGCTCCCAGTCGTACAGGTCCGTCAGGGAGTGCGGCTGGCGCAGCCCGGACAGCCCGGCGCGGTGCGACAGCAGATGCCGTACGAGCACCTTCTCCTTACCGGCCGCCGCGAACTCGGGCCAGTACGCGGCCACGGGCGCGTCGAGATCGAGCAGCCCCCGGTCGGCGAGCAGATGCGCGCACAGTGCCACCGGGCCCTTGGTGGTCGACCACACGTTCACCAGCGTGTCCCGCTCCCACGGCCGGGTGCCGGCCGCGTCCGCCGAGCCGCCCCAGAGGTCCACCACCGTGGCCCCGTCGACGGTCACCGCCACCGCGGCGCCCAGTTCCCCCCGCTCGCGGAAGTTGTCCTCGAAGGCCTCCCGCACCGCCGTGAAGCGCGCGTCGCAGTGGCCGTGGACCTGTGTCTCGTGCGCGGACATGGGACCTCCGTCGTCGCCCGGAAACCCGGGCCGCGACGCTGCGGTCCGGGTGCCCCGAACGTACCGACTGGTCGGACTGGAGGGAAGGGCGGAGGCGTACGTCAGGCGTACGACCTCAGCCAGCGCACCTTCTCCGCCTCGTGGAAAGGGCCGCCGCCCTCGTGGTCGTTGAAGTCGTAGACCTCGATCGCCTTGTCCTCGTGCGCCCAGGCGTTGAACGCGGCGAACACCGTCGACGGCGGGCAGGTCTGGTCCTCCAGCGCCGCCGAGAAGAGGGCCGGGGCCCGGCCGCGGGCCGCGAAGTGCACCCCGTCGAAGTACGACAGCGTGCGCAGCACCTCCGCCGAGCGGCCGCGGTGCGTCTTGAGGAAGAGGCCGACCTCGCGGTAGGGGTGCCGGTCCGTCAGGGTGGTCGCGCGGGGGAAGTCGCACAGGAACGGCACGTCGGGCGCCACCGCGACCAGGTCGGGGACCAGACCGCCGACGGCCAGGGTGATGCCGCCGCCCTGGCTGGCGCCGAGCGCCACGGTGCGGCCCGGGTCGGTCAGCGGGTGCGCGCGGGCCGCCTCGACGGCGCGCACCGCGTCCGTGTACACCCGGCGGTAGTAGTAGTTCTCGGGCGCGTCGATGCCTCGCGTCATGAAACCGGGATACGCCGGGGCCGCGCCCACCGGGTCCGCCGTGCCGCCCCCGGCGCCCCAGGCGCTGCCCTGACCGCGGGTGTCCATCACGAAGTGTGCCCGGCCCGTCGAGGCCCACAGCAGGTTCTCGTGCGGCAGCCCGCGCCCGCCGCCGTACCCGATGAACTCCACGATCAGCGGCAGCGGTTCGGTCGCGCCCGCCGGCAGCCGGAGCCAGCCCTTGACCGGATGGCCGCCGAATCCGGCGAACGTCACGTCGTACACCCGGACCGTCGACAGCCCGGTGTCCACCGGCTCGAAGCGGGCGTCCAGCTCGTGCTCGCGCGCCTCCTCGAGGGTCTTGTCCCAGAAGGCGTCGAAGTCCTCGGGCTCGGTGGACTCGCTGCGGTGCGCGCGGAGTTCGTCCAGAGGCAGGTCGAACAGGGCCATGTACAACCACCTTTGCGAAGGGAGACTGCGTCAGCTCACCGTACGTGGGTGCACAAGGGCTGGCCAGTAAGCGTTTGTTCCCTCGCGGCGGCCGGGCACCCGCCCCTCACGCCCGCGGCTGGGTCCACCTCGGTCCCGTCCGCGCCCACTCCCGTTCCCACTCCGCCAGCCGGTGGCGCAGCGCGATCCGGCGCTCGACGGCGTGTCCGAGGAGTACGACGGCGGCCGCGCCGCCCGCCGCGACCAGCCCGACGGTCACCGTGTGCTGCCAGATCGCCGCGTCGTCCGGCGGCGGCGCGACACTGCGGCCCCGGGCGTCGAACCACACGGAGACCGTGTCCCCGGTACGGGTCCCCGAAGGCACCCGGGCCCACGCCGTGCGCGTCCCCTTGCCGGGCTCGGTCCAGCGGACCTGGGCGCGGTACGCGTAAGCACGGTCGCCCTGCTCGGTGGAGAGCCGCTCGGGCGGGGCGCCGATCACCTGCGCGCGGACCTGGTGGCGCTCGGCCCGCTGGGCGGCCGCGATGCTTTGAGCCGTGTCATGCGCGCGCAGCCCCGCGGCCACGCCGACCAGCGGTGTGACGACGAACAACAGGACGGCCACGATCAGCACCGTCCATGCCTCCACGACATCCGAGCGGCGCCGCAGCGGATTGCGCCGCAAGCGCCAGCCACGCAGCCCGGTACGCATGTCCACCTCCTCGCACCGTCGGAGCCGGCGAGCCGGTCCCTGCGGCCCGTCACCCCCGCCGCCCACGCACACGAGCGTCCACACCCGTCTCGTACCCCGTACGGAGCACCTCGCTCACGCCGCGAACCGCGACTTCAAGCCCACCTGGAGCACGGAACGCGCCATGCGCCCCACGGTCGCGCGAACGACCCCGGCGCGTGACCCGGACGGTCAGCCGAAGCGCTCGATCCGGATCCGGTCCACCGGCTGGCCCGCCGCGACGAGCAGCCGTGACGCGTGCTCGGCGAACCCGTTCGATCCGCACACATAGGCCTCCCACTCACCAGGAGGCTGCTCGGCCAGGAGCGGCGCCACATGTGCGGCCGCCATACGCCCCACGGGCACACCCTGTGGGGCGCTGCGGGTGAAGACGGGCGTCGTCTCCACCCCCAGCTCGGCCGCGTAGATCAGCTCCTCCGGGCTGCGCGCGGACACCAGCATGCGCAGCGGTACGGAGAGCCTGCGCCTGCGGTGGTGCCGCACCATCGACATCAGTGGGACGATCCCGGAGCCGGCGCCGACCAGCAGCGCCGGCCGGTCGCCCGGCCAGGCGAAGAAACCGCTCAGCGGCCCGCGTACCTCGACCGTGTCACCGGGGCGGGCGACCGTGTGGAACCAGCCGGAGACCTCGCCGTCCGGCACCTGGTCCAGGGTCAGTTCGATGTGCCCGGAGTCGTCCGGCGCCGACGCGATCGAGTAGTGGCGCTGCGCCACATATCCGTCCGCCGCGGTCAGCCGCAGCATCAGGTGCTGGCCGGGCAGATGCCCCGCCCAGCCCGGCACCGCCAGCCGGAAGGTGGCCGCGTGCGCCGTCTCACGCCGGATCTCCACCACCGTGGCGATCTGCCACACCGCCGCCACCTGCTCACTCACCGCGATCCGCCCGGGCACGGCAAACCGAACGGCGGGGCCGGCGGGCCCGGCGGGGCGGGGCAGGGCGGCAGCGGCCGGGTACGGGACCGTGACCCCGCCGGCGCCATGGGAGGGGGCGGCCGGGGCCTGGGCTGGAGCCTTCGGGTTCGGGATTGGCGTGTCGTCGGGCCCTTCAGGGACCGTGGTGGCGGCCGCGGCCGACGTGAGAGTCCTCGGCTCCGGGGCCGCGGTGCCGGTGGCCGGGGCTGTGGGCGGAACGCGCGGGGTTGCGGCGTGGGGGTCCGGGGGTGTCGTCACCGTGTCAGTCACCGGAGTACCGCTGTTCCTTCCAGGGGTTGCCGCGCTCGTGGTAGCCGTTGCCTTCCCAGAAGCCGGGCTCGTCGTGGTCGAGGAGGGTGAGGCCGGCGATCCACTTGGCGCTCTTCCAGAAGTACAGATGAGGCACCAGCAGCCGCGCCGGACCACCGTGCTCGGCCGGCAGCGGCTCGCCGGCGTACTCCCAGACGATCCAGGCCCGGGAGCCGGTGAGGTCGGGGAGCGGCAGGTTGGTGGTGTAGCCGGTGTGGGAGCGGGCGACCACATGGGTGGCGGACACATGGGGCCGCACCACATTGAAGAACGCGTCCAGCGAGACCCCGCCGAAACGCACGCCGAACTTCGACCAGCCGGTCACACAGTGGATGTCGCCGTCGTACGCCGACGTCGGCAGCGCGTGCGCCTCGTCCCAGTCCCAGGTGTGCGGCCGCTCGACCAGGCCGTCGATCCGGAAGGACCAGTCGGCCGGTGCGAGGTCGGGGGTGACCTCGGCGGACAGGACGGGCCAGTCCTCGCCCGCGTCGTACTGTCCGGGCGGCAGCCCCGGATGGTGGACGCGCGGGCGGCCCGTGAAGCCTCGCGTAACGTTCATCCTTCAACCGTACGTGGTCGTTCCGCGCGCTCCGTCCCCCGGTCACCGCCCGTCACCCCGGATGATTGCGGCCGTATGAACTCTTTCGGGCCAGGGGAATAGCTCTGCGGCGCTTCTCCTTTGCGCTCGATGGCGGCGCCGGTAGACCGGTGACAGCGCGAGAGAAGCGAGGAATGAGCATGCCCAAGGCGTATGTCTACACGCGGCACGGAGGACCGGAGACCGAGGCGCTGATCGATCTGGACCGCCCCGGACCGGGCCCCGGCGAGATCCTGATCGCGGTCCGCGCGGCAGGCGTCAATCCCGTCGACTGGAAGCTGCGCCAGGGGTTTCGCCGCCCCGGCGAGGGCGAGCGTGTCTTTCCGGCGGTCTTCGGCAGCGAGGCCGCCGGCCTCGTCGAGGAGGTCGGCCCGGGGGTCACCGGCTTCGCCGCCGGCGACGAGGTGTTCGGCAGCGCCCTGAACGGCGCATACGCCGAATACGCCCTGCTCGCCGCCGACGTGACCGCCCACAAGCCCGCCGCGCTGTCCTTCCGCGACGCCGCCACCCTCCCGGTCGCCGCCGCCACCGCCTACGACGGCGTCCGCCAGCTCGACCTGCCCGGTGGGTCGACCCTGCTGGTGACGGGCGCCGGCGGCGGCGTCGGCAGTGCGGCCGTGCAGATCGCCCGCGCCTTCGGACTGCGGGTCGTGGGCGTAGCGAGCGAGGGCAAGAGGGAGTTCGTCCAGTCGCTGGGCGCGGTGCACGTGTCCTCCGGGCCCGACCTTGCCGCGCGGGTGCGGGCCGCCGCGCCGGACGGGATCGACGGGGTGTACGACCTGGTGGGCGATCCGGTGCTCGCCGAGGTCGCCGAGCTGCTGAAGGACCGCGGCAAACTGATCACCGCGGGCTCGCCGCAGGAGGCCGTGGCCGCGCTCGGCGGCGCCCCCGTCAGGCGGGCCCGCACCGCCGCCGTGCTCGAGGCGGTGGCCGACCTCGCCGTACGCGGCGCCCTGAAGCCGCACATCACCCGCACCTTCCCGCTGGACCAGGCCGACCGGGCGCTGCGCGCAGTGGAGGACGGGCACGCCCTCGGCAAGATCGTGATCGAGGTGAGCGCGTGAGCGCCATAGCCGGAGCGGGCGTCGGCGACGGGCCTGCCGCCGACGCCCCGCACGTCCTCGACAACCCCGCCCTCGCCTCCCTGACGGGTCCGCACGCCCGCTTCGCCGAGCGGCGCGGCCGGGTGCTGCGCTACCCCGTCGACGTCTCTCCGTGGCTCGCGCTGCCCGACGAGCCGGACGCGCGGGACTGGGCGGACCTGGCCGCGCTGGCCGGTCCCGGCGCGGAGATCCCGCTGGCCGGATACTGCGGTGAGGTGCCGGACGGCTGGGAGATCACCTTCCGGGTGGACGGCGTGCAGTTCGTGGACGACGGCCTCGCCGCCGCGCCGGACGCGGAGGCGGTCCGCCTCGGCCCGGCCGACGTACCCGAGATGCTCGACCTCGTGGCCCGTACCCAGCCCGGACCGTTCCTGCCGCGCACCGTCGAACTCGGCACCTACCTCGGCATCCGCCGCGGCGGCGCGCTGATCGCCATGGCGGGGGAGCGACTGCACCCGCCGGGCTGGACGGAGATCAGCGCGGTCTGCACCGACCCCGCCTTCCGCGGCGAGGGCCTCGCCACCCGGCTGATCCACGCGATCGCACACGGCATACGGGAGCGCGGCGAGACACCCTTCCTGCACACGAGCGCCCGGAACACGGGCGCCATCCGGTTGTACGAGTCACTGGGCTTCCGGCTGCGCCGCCCTACGGCGTTCCTCGCGGCCCGCGCCCCGGAGCGGCTGGCCGGCGAACGGGCCGCGGTACCGGTGGCATGAGCGGTCTCGGACCGCCGAGGGATCAGTCGGCCCCGGTCTCGCCCGGACCCGCGTTGTACCGCTCCAGGTAGGCCGCGAAGCGCACCAGGTCCTCCTCCGGCCAGTGCGCGAGCCGTTCGCGGAACGCGGCCCGGCGGCTCCGGGTGACCTGGGCGAGGATCTCCCGGCCCGCCTCCGTCAGATGCAGCACCTGGACCCGGTGGTCCTCCGGGTCCAGGCGGCGCTCGATCAGCCCGGCCCGCTCCAGCGCGGCGACCTGGCGGCTGACCGTGGACTTGTCCAGCGCGTAGTGGGCCGCCAGGTCGGTCGCGCGGCAGCCGTCGCGCTCCTCGAGATGGCCGAGCAGGGTGTACGACACCAGGGACAGCTCGGGATGCATACGGCCCGCCGAGGCTCGGGCCCGGCGGGCGAAGATGGTCATCTCGCGCTGGATCGTCTCGACGGCCGACTCCGCTGCGCTCACGGGAATACCTCCTCCGGCGTTTAAGTTGTATAGTACAACTTGATGTGGAAGTTGTATAAGCCAACCTTTTGGAGGTCGCCCGCGATGAGGTCACCGGCACTGCGCCATGTGCTCACGCACCTGATCACCCCGCTGCTCATGTGCATAGGCATGGGGCTCGCGTACATGGGGGCCTTCGTGACCCCGGAGCCGCACCACCTGCCGGTCGCCGTCGTCGGCAGCGCCCCGCAGGCTAAGGTCTTCGCCCAGACGGTCAAGGACACCGCCGGGGACAAGCTCGACGTCCGCACGGTCGCGACCCGCGCCGACGCCGTCGACCTGCTGAAGTCCCGCACCGTGACCGGCGCCTATGTGCCGAGCGCCAAGGCCCCCGAGCTGCTCGTGGCGAGCGCCGCCTCCGACATGGGCGCGACGGCCGTCGAGAAGGTCTTCACGCCGGTCGCCGCCAAGGAGGGCGTGCCGCTGAAGGTCACCGACGTGGCCGAACCGGTCGCCGACGACCCCACGGGCCAGGGTCTGTTCTTCCTGCTGATCGCCCTCAGCATCGGCTCCTACGCCTCGGTCGCCGCCCTCGGCGCCGCGGGCGCCGCCCTCCCGATGCGGGTACGGGCGCTGCTCACGCTCGGTGTCTCCGCCGTGGTCGGCGGCATCGGAACGCTGCTCGCCGGGCCGGTGTTCCACCTCGCCCACCACGACCTCGCGGGCGTGTGGGGCATGGCCTGGCTGTACTCGGCCGGCATCCTCTTCCTCGGCGTCGGCCTGCACACCTTCCTGAAGCGCTGGACCACGCTCACCATGATGGTGCTGTTCGTGATGCTCAACTTCACCAGCTCCGGCGGGTTGTTCCGCCCCGAGCTGCAGAACGGCTTCTTCGGCACGCTGCACGCCTTCTGGAACGGCGCCGGCTTCGTCGAGGGCGCCCGTAGCCTGCTGTACTTCGGCGACGACGGTCTCTCGCGCAACGTGTGGACACTCATCGTCTGGCTGCTGGCCGGCCTGGTCGTGACCGGCATCGCGGCCCTGTACGAGCGGCCCCGCCGGGCCCGGCACGCGGCCGGTCACACCGGCCCGGCGAGCGCGACCGAGCCGACCGCCACGCCTGCCGTGGCGCCGGCCGAGCGGAAGGCGGCGCGGGTGGCCGAGGAGGACACCGAGGAAGAAGTCGAAGAAGAGGTCGAGGAGACGGTCGGCGTCTGACCCGATGCCGGTGTCCGATCCGATGCCGGCGTCTGACCCGATGCCGGAGAGGGACAGGGAGCGCACGCCCGGCGAGGGGCGGGGCTCCCTGCCGGCGCTTCACCGGAGGGGTTCGCATCCGGCCGGGACACTCGCCGACACTTCGTCGGGGCCGGGACGCCCGCCGGGACGTCGTCGGACCGGGCTCCTTGCCTGGCACTCCCTGGGGCAGAGCTCCTCGGCGCGACCTCGGTCCGTCACCCCGCCCCCGACCCGATCGTCACCACCCGCGCCCACGTCGGCGGTGTGTCCGGCCGGTAGTCGGGATCGTGTTCGTCGTACGACCCCCCGGTTCGCGGAAACAGCCCCACGACCGTCCGGCACGGTGGCCGTTCGTCCGGCCACGGTGTCTGACCGTCGGTCAGGACCACCACCGCGTCGGGCCGTGTCCGCAGCGCGCGGGCGAAGCCGGTGCGCAGATCCGTCCCACCACCGCCCACCAGCTCGATGCCCTCCGTCCGGCACAGCGGCTGCACGGTCCGGGCCGCGGCATCGCAGGACAGTACGGAGACCAGGTCCCGCCGGCCGCCCACGGCCCGGCAGATCGCGGCCACCTCCAGCAGCGCGCTGCCCAGTTCTGCGTCGCTGACCGACCCCGAGGTGTCGATGACGACACACACCCGGGGCGGCCTGCGCCGCAGACTCGGCAGGACGACCCCGGGCAGCCCGGCCGAACGCCGCGCCGGCCGGCCGTAGCGGTAGTCCTCGCCCGCGCCCGGGGCGGAGACCGCCGACCGCAGCGCCGAGCCCAGCAACTGGCGCCACGGCTGCGGCGGATGGAACACCTCCTCCGCCCACCGCCGCCAGCCCTGCGGTGCGCTGCCCGGGCTGCCCTTGATGCCCTGCGCCACCCGGAACCGGATCGCGTCCCGCTCCTGCTCGCTCAGCCCGTGGGCGCCGTCCGGCCCCAGCTCCCAGCCCCGGTCCAGCCCGTCGGCGCCGCTGCCGCAGTCCAGCCAGGCCATCCTTTCCAGTCGGGAGCCCAGTCGGAACCCGGGCAGGTAGTCCTCCATCAACCAGCCCGTGGGCAGCCCCAGTTTCCCCGGTGTCACCGCGTCCTCGGGGCACACCAGACCGTCGCCGTACACGTCGTCGTTGATCTCGCAGTCCGCGGCGATGTTCATCCGCAGCCGCTCCGCGGGCCCGCTCAGCTGGTGCTCGCGGGCGTACCGCTCGCTGCGCCCGTGATGGTCGCGCAGCAGATGCGCCACCTCGTGCACCCACACCGCCGCCAGCTCCTGAAGCGGTGTGCGATCCACGAACGCCGGGGAGACATAGCACCGCCAGTACCGGTCCACCCCCATCGTCGGAACCTCCCGCGACTCCACCGGCCGCAGCGCGAACAGGGCCGTCGCCAGATACGGCCGGACGCGGGCCGCGTGCAGCCGCGCGGCCAACAGCTTGCCGAGGTCCAGCGCGCCGGGCTCCGCCGTCATCGGCGTGCCGCGGTCGGCCGCGCGGCCTCGTCGGCCCGCCGGGCCAGCGACACCGCCCCGGCCAGCCGCTCGATCGCCGCCGGCACGTCCCAGTCCTCCCGGCGCAGGGAGGCCAGCGTGGTCGCCGGCACGACCACCACGTCCGGTGCCCCGGTCTCCATCGCCCGCACCAGCACGGCCCAGGCCGCGTCCCAGCGCACCCTCTCGGGGCGTTTGCGTACGGCGTCCACCACGCCGTCGAGCACCGCCTGCCGCAGATCCCCGCGCTCGGGCAGTGCGCCACCCGCCGGGTCGGCGAGCAGCGTCTCGGGGTCGGGCAGCTCCATCCGGTCCAGGCTCGCCAGCAGCTCGAAGCCGGGACCGTGCCCCACGGTGCCCCGGACCAGCAGCGACAGCACGTCCCGCGAGGATCCGGCGGCGGTCGCGAAGGCGATCAGCCGCAGGGTCGCCTCCCAGCTCCGGGGCGACGGCCACGCCCCGCCCCGGCGGCTCTCCCCGCTCGGCAGCCGGTGCACCAGCCCCGGCCGGGCGACGAGGAACTCACACACCGCGCGCCGGGCGAAGGCCACGGCCTCGGGCAGCAGCTCCGCATCGAGCCGGGGCAGGGTGGCCCGCGGCCAGGTCCCGCCCAGGCCCCGTACGACGACGTCGTGGTCGTGTGCCCACTGCAGATGCACGAACCGGTTGGCCAGCGGCGGGCTCAGCTCCCAGCCGTCGGCCGCCGAGGAGCGCGGGTTGGCGGCGGCCACGATCCGTACCCCGGGCGGCAGCCGCAGCGCCCCGATCCGCCGCTCCAGCACGAGCCGCAGCAGGGCCGCCTGCACCGCCGGGGGAGCGGTGGACAGCTCGTCCAGGAACAGCAGTCCCCGCCCGGCCCGTACGAGCCGAACGGCCCAGTCCGGCGGGGCCATCGGAACGCCCTGCACCGCCGGGTCGTCTCCCAGGACCGGCAGGCCGGAGAAGTCGGACGGTTCGTGGACGCTCGCGATCACGGTGGTCAACGGCAGGTCCAGGGCGTCGGCGAGCTGGGTCAGCGCCGCCGTCTTGCCGATGCCGGGCTCGCCCCAGAGCAGCACCGGAAGGTCGGCGGCCACGGCCAGGGTCAGTGCCTCCAGCTGGACGTCGGAGCGCGCCTCGGTGGTCGAGTCGCGCAACAGGGCCGACAGGGCCTCGGCGACGGCGAGTTGGGAGGCGAGGGGCCGGCCGGTGGGCAGGGGCGTGGACACGTACGACGTCATGAGGGCATCACCTGGGGTGTGTGAAGTGGGCGGAAACGAAAGGGGGTTCAGAAGAAGGTGACGGGACGGGTCTGCCGTCGAGTGGGGCGGCGGCCTTGGCCGGTGCGGCGGCTCGGACGGTGGGTGGAGGTGCCGCCGAAGCCGGTCAGACCCGCCCGGTACAGCCCGTAGGCGATGCGCCGCTCGGCGGCCGCCGTCAGCTCGTCCCGCAGCGGCCCCTCGCGCAGCACCGCACCGTGGCCCAGCAGGCCCTCGACCACGGCCAGGGCGCCTTCGACGTCACCGTGGTCCAGCCGTTCCCGCACACCGGCCAGGCAGTCGGGACGCCGGTGCGCCTCGTCGATGACCCGCAGACAGGGCAACGGCGGCCCGCCGAGCGCGGCCAGCAGTTCCTCGCGCCGGATCTCGTCCGGAGCGTGGTCCAGCGGTACCAGGACACCGTCGACCAGGCCGATCCGGTGTGTGTCTCCCCGGCACTCCACCCGACGCGCCCGCTCCACCGGATCCGGATCGCGGACGGCGCCGGGCGCCGTGTGACCTGGCACCAGGGCCGCGGCGACCAAGGGATGCAGCCGGTCCGCGCCGATCAGCCCGGCACGCAACAACTCCAGATCGGGCGCCACCCAGGTCGCCGCATCGGGCAGCACCGGCACGGCGGACAGACCTCCCGGCGGCACCTCGCCCACGATCCGCAGGCGCGGCACCCCGCCACGGTCGGCGCCCCGACACGGGAATCCGACCGGGCCCGGCATCCCGTCGCCCCGGCACGCGCCGCGCGGGAACTCGGCCGGCTCCGGCGCGTCGCTCCCGCCTGCGGTGTGGTGCGCTTGGCCATGGTGGTGTACCCCGGCTGGGTCGTGGGTCCCGTTGGCCGGGCATGCGCCGCGCGGGAACTCGGCCGGCTCCGGCGCGTCGCTCCCGCCTGCGATGTGGTGCGCTTGACCGGCTTGCCGCGCCCCGGCCGGGCCATGGGTCCCGTCGGCCGGGCGCGTTCTGCGCGGGGGTTCCGGCGCGTCGCCCGCGTCCGCGATGGGGTGCGCTTGGCCGGGATGGCACAGCCCCGCCGGGTTCGGCGTCGTGGCGGTCGGGTCGGTTCCGCGCCGGTTCTCGGTCGGTTCCGGTGCGTCGCCCCCGTCCTGTGTCACCGCAAGAAGCAACCGGCGGCCGCCACCGAGCCGTACGGCGAAGGTTTCGCCGGAGTGCCCGTCGGCGCGCAGCAGGATGCTCGCCTCGGCCGCCCACTGGCCGACGGCGCAGCCGGTCCCGGGTGGGACGAGGCCCAGCGGATCGCGGTCCGGCGGCGCCGGGCCACCGGCGCCCGACCGGTCGCGCAGCTCGCCGGCCCTGCTCGCGTCCCACAGGTGCCGGTGCAGGTCGAGCCGGTAGCGCCGGTTGGGGCGGGGATGCGGATGGCGGCCGGCGGGCGCGTCGGCCGGATCGAACAGGGCCAGGCTGATCCGCTGGCCGGCGTCCGCCCAGGCCGGTGGGGTGCGGGCCACCAGGTGCAGCGGGCCGGACCGGCCGGGCCGCGCGTACCGGGCCAGTGTCAGGGTCAGGCCGGGGCGCAGCAGCCCGTCGGGCGCGATCCTCGGCATGTGCCAGCGCAGCAGGTCCGGGGCGAGACGGCGGAGGTCGGCGCGGAGCCGGGCCGCGATGTCCCGGCCGTGGGCGCGGGCGACGGAACGCAGATCGAGGTCGACGTCGATCCGGGCGGCGGCGCAGGCCCCCGCCCAGTCCCCGGCGATACGGCGGCCGGTGGCGAGCTCGATCATGGACGGTGGCACGGCGTACTCCCGTACGCGCAGCCACATGGACAGCCGGGAATCCCCGTACGCGGTGGAAGGGAGCATCAGCGCTCACCTTGCGCGGACGGGACCCCCAATCTCTGCGAGGTGTGAGTCGTCATCGCGGCGAGCGTAGCCACCCGTCCGAGACGGCGCCAGGTGTTTTTCCCGCCCCGGACCGGGCCGCCCCCTTGGGGTAGGGTGGGCGTCCGGTCGCGGACGGTGCACCGGCAGCGGTGACCGCGAGAGCGCCCTGAAGTCCCGTGCTCCGAAAGGCTTTCGGCCTCCTTGTCCCCTCCTGGTTCCCTCTCTTCCCCCGAAACCGTCGTCTCCGCCCTGCGCGCCGCCGGGTGTGTCTTCGCCGAGGACGAGGCGGAGTTGATCCTCTCCACCGCCCGCACGCCCGAGGAGGCGGCCTCGATGGTGGAACGGCGCGCCGCCGGGCACCCGCTCGAACACGTCCTGGGCTGGGCCGGGTTCCACGGGGTGCGGGTCACGGTGGAACCGGGGGTGTTCGTCCCCCGTCGCCGTACCGAGTTCCTGGTCGACCAGGCGCTGGCCCAGGCGCCGCGGGCGAGCGTGGTCGTGGACCTGTGCTGTGGCTCGGGCGCACTCGGCGCGGCCCTCGCCGCCGCCCTGGACGGAGCCGAGGTGCACGCGGCCGACATCGACCCGGCCGCCGTACGCTGTGCGCGCCGCAACCTCGCCGCCTTCGACGGCCGGGCGCACCAGGGCGACCTCTACGACGCCCTGCCCGCCGGGCTGCGCGGCCGCATCGGCATCCTCACCGCCAATGTGCCGTACGTCCCCACCGCCGAACTTCCCCTGTTGCCGTCCGAGGCCCGCGACCACGAACCGCGCATCGCCCTGGACGGCGGCGCGGACGGGCTGGACGTGCTGCGCCGGGTGGCCGCCGGGGCACCCGAGTGGCTTGCACCGGGCGGCTGCGTGCTGACCGAGACCAGCGAACGCCAGGCACCGGCCGCCGTACGGGCCTTCGGCGACGCGGGTCTGACGGCCCGTACGGCGGTGTCGGAGGAGCTGTCCGCGCATGTGGTGATCGGCGTACTGCCGTAACCGTCAGGGCAGTTCCTGTGCCCGGGCGATCAGCAGGGCGACGTCGTCGTGGTTGTCGGGGTGGTGCAGGGTCCGCAGGAGGAAGTCGCAGGTCTCCTCCAGGGGGCGGGCGGGGTCGTCGAGCAGGGACAGCAGGAAGTCCAGGCGCTCGTCCAGGGAGTGGCGACGGGTCTCCACCAGCCCGTCGGTGTAGAGCACCAGCTCGTCGCCGGGCTCGAAGTCGACGGTGACGGTGGAGAAGCCGACCCCGCCCACGCCCAGCGGCACCCCGGTCGGCAGGTCCAGCAGCACCGGCGGCCGGCCCGGGCGGAGGTGGGCCGGCGGCAGATGGCCGGCGTTGGCGATCCGGCACTGCCGCAGATGCGGATCGTGCACGGCGTACATACAGGTCGCGATGGAGTGGTCCAGGGCGGACGTCGTCTTGTCCAGGTGCTCCAGCAGCAGCGCCGGGTCGAGGTCCAGGGCGGCCAGCGTGGTGGTCGCCGTGCGCAGGCGGCCCATGGTCGCGGCCGCGCTGAGCCCGCTGCCCATCACATCGCCCACCACGAGCGCGGTCTTGCCGCCCTCCAGCGGGATGACGTCGAACCAGTCGCCGCCGACCTCGCTGGTGGCCCCGGCGGGCTGGTAGCGGGAGGCGACCTCCAGGCCGGTCGTCACCGGCGGACTGCTGGGCAGCAGACTGCGCTGCAGGGTGAGGGCGGTGTTGCGGGCGTTCTGGTACCAGCGCGCGTTGTCGATCTGCACGGCCGCGCGGGCGGCCAGCTCCCGGGCGAGCAGCACGTCGTCCTCGTCGAACGGCGCCGGGTTGCGGGTGCGTTTGAGGTCCAGGGCGCCGAGCACCTCGCCGCGCGCGATCAGCGGCACCGCGAGATACGAGTGCAGGCCCGCCCGGCCCAGCAGCTCGGCCGCCTCGGGGGAGCGGGCGATGCGCGGCAGATCCTCGTCCTCCACCTGCCGCACCAGCACCGCCTCGCCCGTGCGCACACACTCGGTGACCAGCCGGTCCGGTCCGTACCGGGCGATCCGGCCGGGCGGGTCGGCGGCCCGTGCGGCGTCCGCGTCGTCCTGCGGGCGTACCGCGAGTGCCCGGATCACCGCCTCCTCCGACGGGCCGAGCGTGCTGGGCCGGCCCTCCACCACCGCGTCCAGCAGATCGACGGCGGCCACGTCGGCGAGTTCCGGTACGGCGACCTCGGCCAGCTCGCAGGCGGTGCGGTCCAGCTCGAGCGTGGTACCGATCCGGGCGGAGGCGTCGGCGATGACCGCGAGCCGGCGCCGGGCGGCCTCTGCCTCCAGGGAGGCCCGGTGCTGCTCGGTGATGTCGACGACCGAGACCGCGACGCCGAGCACATTGCCCATGGCGTCGTCGAGCCGGTACAGCGAATGCGCCCAGGTGTGGTCCTCGTCCGGGTCGGCGGGGGTGCGGCCGACCAGCGTGTTGTCGATGACCGGCACCCCGGTCTCCAGCACCCGCCGGGCGTCGATCTCCACCGGCTCGGGGTTCAGCATCGGCAGCACCTCGCGCAGCGTCCGCCCGACGTGCTCGGCGGCTGGTACCCCGTTGATCTTCTCCAGGGCCGGGTTGACCGAGACGAACCGCAGCTGGGTGTCCAGGACGGCGTACCCGATCGGCGACTGCTTCACCATCCGCTCCGACAGCGCGACGTCCTGCTCCAGGCGCCGTACCGTCGACTGGTCCGCGGCGAGTCCGAGCGCGTACACGTCACCGCGGTCGTCCAGCAGCCGCATGTTGCGGAACTCCACCACGCGGGTGCTGCCGTCCTTGTGCCGGATCGGGAAGCCGCCGGCCCAGCTCTGCCCGGTGCGCATGACATCGGCGAAGAGCTTGCCGACCAGCTCGAAGTGCCGCTCGTGGACCATGAGCCGGGCGGCGTACTCGCCGAGGGCCTCCTGGGCGCTGTACCCGAACAGCTCCTCAGCCTGCGGGCTCCACAGCACGATCCGGCCGGTGGTGTCCAGCACCACCGACGCCACGCGGAGCACGTCGAGCAGACCGCCTGGCCGTACCGGCCCGGGCACCGGCTCGCCGCCCTCCGTCACCGGAGCCTCGGCTGCACTCATGCCATGCACCGCCTTCGCATGTCCGCACGGCACGTCGTCCCCCGTGCCGACTCCCCTTGATCCACCGCGCTCACACCCGACTCTCCGACGCCGTCGCCGGTTACCTCCACCATCTCTCACCACAGCCGTGCACGTCCGTCGAAGCCGTCACGCCGGGACCGGACCGCTGTCCCGGACATCCTGCACGCCCGTTCGGCGGACGGGGAGAGTTCACGCTGATGTTGCTGCATTGGCCTGTACATGACTATCGCGCCACGCCAGACTGTCCGCCGACCGAGTGTTCCCGCCCGCCGCCCGACTGATCCCGCCCACCCGCCCTGCGTCCCCATTCCTCGTCCAAGGAGTCGGCCATGCCCGCGTCCGCCCGGCAACGTTGTCACGCTGTTCTCGCCGGACTCGTCACTCTCGCCACCAGCGCCGTCGTGTCCCTCGCCGTACCCGGGTCCGCCGCCGCGGCCGACACCTGGACGGAGATCGGCTCCGACCACGCCCGCGCGCTGGACGAGAGCCAGGGGCTGACCTCCGTGGAGGTCCCCGTGAACAGTCCCAACCGGTACACCGGGATCGGCACCATTCCCCTCAGCGTCTCCAGTCGGGGCTGGAACCACGTCGGCGACCCCGACGCCTCGTACAACGGCTACTACATCGAGCCTTATCAGCAGGACTCCGGCAACTCGAAGATGTACCGCGTGCAGGCGCCCGACGGCACCTGGTCGGAGTACGTCCACACGCTCAGCCCCGGCGAGGCCCTGAACAACTCCTGGGACGCGATCTCGCCCGACGGCCAGTGGATGCTCTCCGGCGAGTGGGGCACGATGAACCGTCTGCTGGTCTTCCCGACCCCCGGCGTCAACCCGGCCACCTCCCCCTCGGCGAACCTCCCGCAGGTCTCGAACGTCAACCTGGACCACGCCGTCCGCGACGTCCAGGGCTGCGACTTCTCCGGCCCCACCACCCTGCTGTGCTCCTCCGACGACTCCGACGGCAGCCTCTTCGGCATGACCAAGCCGCTGCTCCAGATCGACCTGTCGGCCCCGCCGAACGGCTCGGGCGACGTCACCGGCCATGTCACCGCCCGGCGTCAGCTGCCGTTGCGCAGCGCGTGCTCCGGCACCTTCGAGGTGGAGGGCATCGACTACGACCGGCGCACCGGGATCCTGCGCGTGATCGTGATGTCGCCGGGCTTCTGTGTCCTGACCGACAGCAAGACGTACAAGTTCTCCCGCGGCTGAGCTCTCCTGGGGTGTGCCGAGGGGCCGCTGGTGCTTTCCTGGGGGTGGACGCGGCGGAGCGGGGTACCCCCCTTCCACCGCGGCGCGGCACGAAAGGAGCGATCAATGGCACACACGGAGCGGTCGCACCCGGAAACCGTCATGGTGGAGATCAGCGGCTCCAAGGAGGACGCCCGTCTCGTCTTCGACGCGCTGAGCTCCTGCTTCGCGTCCGACCGGGGCCCGGACGAGATCCCTCAGCAGCTCCACGAGGTCCGGCCGATGGTGTGGCTCGGCACGTACGACGTCGCCGACGCCCGGGGACCGGGCTGCCCGCCGGTCCACCTCGACGCGTCCGTCCAGGCGGACGTCCAGGGCGGCTACTGGGCCGTGGACCGGTTCCGGCACACCCTGGACGCGATGTTCACCGTCGAGGAGACCTGCACGGCCTCCGGCGACCAGGAGAGGGACCTGCATCTGCGGCTGCGCAGCCGCTGACCCCCTCGCGCGCTACGACGGCGCCCCGGCCGGCTCCGTGTCGGCCGGGGCGTACTGCGCCTCACCGTCGCCGAAGGACCAGTCGACGGACGTGTTCTCGGTGACGGTGACGACGACATTGCGCGGGGCGGTGCCGGTGCGCTCGTGCACCAGCTCGGCGATCCGCCGATAGAGCGCACGCTTCAGCTCCGGGGAGCGCAGGCCGATGTGATCGCCGTACCGCTGGGTGCTGGTGGCATGGTGGGGCGTCCTTTCGGACCGGGGTACGGCAGATACCTGCTGTACATGCCAGTAGGTACAGAGTGGTCGGCGTCACCCCGTCCCGCTTGTGCAACTAGTTGCACAAAGCCTCGGGCTTCCTCTACAACAAGAGGCGATGACACCGCGCACGGAGGGCCCGATGAGCCGTTACCCGCACCTGATGACCCCGCTCGACCTGGGCTTCACCACCCTGCCCAACCGCGTGCTCATGGGCTCCATGCACGTCGGCCTGGAGGAGGCCGAGCGCGGCTTCGAGCGCATGGCGGCGTTCTACGCGGCCCGCGCCCGCGGCGGCGTCGGCCTCATCGTCACCGGCGGCATCGCGCCCAACGACGAGGGCCGGCCGTACGAGGGCGGCGCCAAGCTCACCACCGAGGCGGAGGCCGAGCAGCACAAGGTGGTCACCGAGGCCGTGCACCGCGAGGGCGGCCGGATCGCGATGCAGATCCTGCACTTCGGGCGCTACGCCTACCACCAGGACCTCGTCGCCCCCAGCCCGCTGCAGGCGCCCATCAGCCCCTTCGTTCCGCGCGAGATGACCGACGCGGACGTCGAGCGGACCATCGACGACTACGCCCGCGCCGCCCGCCTCGCCCGGCAGGCCGGCTACGACGGCGTGGAGATCATGGGCTCCGAGGGCTACCTCATCAACGAGTTCACAGCCCTGCAGACCAATCAGCGCACCGACCGCTGGGGCGGCTCCTACGAAAACCGGATGCGCTTCCCCGTCGAGATCGTCAAGCGGGTCCGCGAGGCCGTCGGCGAGGACTTCATCGTCATCTACCGGCTCTCCATGCTCGACCTCGTCCCCGGCGGCTCCTCCCTCGACCAGGTGATCACCCTCGGCAAGGCCGTCGAGGCCGCCGGGGCGACGATCATCAACACCGGCATCGGCTGGCACGAGGCCCGCATCCCCACCATCGCCACCTCCGTGCCGCGCGGTGCCTACACCTGGGTCACCAAGAAGCTCATGGGCGAGGTGTCCGTACCGCTGGTGACGACCAATCGCATCAACACCCCGGAGCTGGCAGAGGAGTTGCTGGCCGGCGGCTGTGCGGACATGGTCTCCATGGCGCGCCCGATGCTCGCCGACCCCGACTTCGTCGCCAAGGCGGCCGCCGGGACACCCGAGGCGATCAACACCTGCATCGGCTGCAACCAGGCCTGCCTCGACCACACCTTCAGCGGCAGGATCACCTCCTGCCTGGTCAATCCGCGCGCCTGCCACGAGACCGAGCTGGTGCTCGCGCCGACCCGGCTGAAGAAGCGCGTCGCCGTCGTCGGCGCGGGACCGGCGGGCCTGGCCTGTGCGGTGAGCGCAGCCGAGCGCGGCCACGAGGTCACGCTCTTCGACGCCGCGAGCGAGATCGGCGGCCAGCTCAACGTCGCCCGCAAGGTCCCCGGAAAGCAGGAGTTCGACGAGACACTGCGCTACTTCCGCCACCAGCTCGACGCCCACGGGGTCGACGTACGCCTCGACACCTGGGTCACTGCCGGGACCGTGGCCGGTTATGACGAGGTCGTGGTCGCCACCGGTGTCACCCCGCGCACACCGGACATCCCCGGCGTCGACCACCCGCGGGTCGTGGGCTACCTCGACGTGCTGCGGGACGGCGCCCCCGTCGGCGACCGGGTCGCGATCCTCGGCGCCGGCGGCATCGGCTTCGACGTCGCCGAGTACCTCACCGACGGCGGGGACAAGGCGAGCGAGGACCCTCAGACGTACTTCCGCGCCTGGGGCGTCGACATGGACTACCGGACACCGGGCGGCCTCGCCGCGCCGCAGCGGCCCAAGCCGCCCCGCCAGGTCCACCTGCTCCAGCGCAAGACCACCAAGGTCGGCGCCGGCCTCGGCAAGACCACCGGCTGGATCCACCGCACCGAGCTCAAGCACCGCGGTGTGACCATGGTCCCGGGCGTGCGCTACGACCGCATCGACGACGCGGGCCTGCACATCACCGTCGGTGAGGAGAGCACGGTCCTGGAGGTCGACACGGTCGTCCTGTGCACCGGGCAGGAGCCGCGCCGCGACCTGTACGAGGAGCTGGCCGCCGCCGGGCGCAGCGTCCATCTGATCGGCGGTGCGGACGTCGCGGCCGAGCTGGACGCCAAGCGCGCCATCAAGCAGGGCACGGAGCTGGCGGCGGCGCTGTAGGCCCCCTGCCGGAGGTCCCTAGGATGAGGCCATGTCACTCCCGCACGCGATCCTCACCGCCCTGCTGGAAAAGCCGTCGTCGGGGCTGGAGCTGACCCGCCGGTTCGACAAGTCGATCGGCTACTTCTGGTCCGCGACGCACCAGCAGATCTATCGCGAGCTGGGGAGGCTGGAGGCCGACGGCCTCATCCGCACCCTGCCGGCCGAGGCGCCGGCCCGTGGGCAGAAGAAGAGCTACGAGGTCCTGCCCGCGGGCCGTGCCGAACTGGCCCGCTGGACCGCCGCCGCGCAGGACCCCAAGCCGCTGCGGGACACGCTGCTGCTGCGGCTGCGGGCCGCGGCGGTGGTCGGCACGGCGGGCATGGAGGCGGACCTGCGCCGCCATCTCGAGCTGCACCGGCGGCAGTTGGCCGAGTACCGGGAGATCGAGAAGCGCGACTTCCCGCCGGACCGGGACGCCCCCGAGGACCGGCTGCGCCATCTCGTGCTGCGGGCCGGCATCGATCTGGAGACCTTCTGGACCCAGTGGCTCACCCACGCCCTGGCGGAGTTCTCGGACCTGCCCGAGGGCGGCTGAGCCGGGTCGGCAGCCGGTGCGCTGAGCCGGTACAGCTCTGCCTCAGAGCCGGTACGGCTTCGAACGCCGGCGCAGATACCAGCCCGTGGCAATGGCCCCGCTGCCCACCAGGGCCGCGCCGATGCCCAGCGTCAGCGGGCCGTAGTCCCGGGCGGCACCGCCCAGGCCGCCCAGCACACCGCGGGAGGGCGCCGGCGAGGCCGTCGAGGAGGTTGTCGGGGCGGTCGTCGACGAGGCCGTCGGCGCCGAGCCGGACGAGACGGTCACCGGCTGGGTGCCCGCCGTGCTGCCGCTGGAGCAGACCACGACGACGGTGTACGTACCCGGGCTCACCCCCGTCCAGGCCGCGGACTGGCTGGCGGACGTGCCCGAGAGGGCCGACTGCCGGCCCTGGGCGAAGTTCGCCTGCCTGCTGGTGAGCAGGGCCGCGTTGCCCCAGCTGCCGTTGATCTCCGAGCACGCGCTGGTGACCACCGAGACGGTGGACCCGGTGGTGCTGACGGAGATGCCCGAGGCCGCGGCGGCCGGACCGGCGAGGGCGGCGGGGAGCGCCATGGCGGCCGCCAGGACCGGGCCGGAGCGGACGAGAAGTCGCGAGGTGTGCATGGGCAGCAGCCAACGTGGCCGCAGGGGTGCCCGCACCTGGGGGGCGGCCGGCCAGGTGAAAGGTTCCTTCGGGCGGCGGAGCCGCACACCGACACAGTCCCGCGCTTCTTACGGGGCTGCCGTGGTCACCGTCCGCTCCGGCGACCAGCCGCCCCACGTGCCGTCCGGGAGCCGTGCCCGCAGGCGTACCCGGTGGTCCTCTCCCGCTCTCCGGCCGATGTAGAAGCTGTAATGCGCCTGTCCGCGCGGGGGAGTGCCGCCCCACACCAGCGAGGTCGCCGCGGTGCCGTCGAGCCGGATCCGGTACTCGGTGATCACCCCGTCCACGCGCGGCGGGTCCCAGGACAGGTCGATGTAGTACGCCCCGCCGGCCCGGTGGGTCGTCGCGGTGAAGCCGGTGGGCGCGGTGTCCCGCCCGTCGTCGGTACCCGGGGTCGTGAGGCGGACCGGGGCGCTCGCCGGGGAGACGTTGTCGGCGGCGTCGCGGGACCGCACCGTGAAGAGGTAACCGGTGCCGGGGCGCAGCCCGGTGAGCACGGTCGCGGTCTGGTTCCCGCCGACGCTGTGGATCTTCGCACCGCCCTGGTACACGTCGTACGACACCACACCCCGGTCGTCCCGGGACGCGCCCCAGGACAGCTGGACCTCCCGGGCGCCGAGCACCCGCCCGGCGGGACGCGACGGCCGGGTGGGCGCCGAGCGGTCATCCGCCGCCCTGGCCGGTGTCCGCGCCCGCACCGCACGGCTCGGCGGCCCGAGCCGCCCCTCGGTGTCCCGGGCCCGCACGGTGAAGGCATACACGGTGGACGGCCTGAGCCTGGTGACGTCCACCATGTGCTGTGAACCCGGCACGTCCTCCACCTTCGTGGTGCCGCGATACACCTCGTAGGTGCGGATGCCGGGGCTGTCCGGCACCGCGTTCCACATCACGTGCACGCTCGTGGCACTGCCCGCCTGCGCGGTGACCCCGGTCGGAGCGCCGGGTGCCCGGCCTTCGTCGTCTTCGTCGGCCTGGCTCCAGCCGCACGCCGCGACCAGGAGCAGGGCTCCGCAGACCAGCAGGGGCGGGCACGGCACGCGTCGCACGGCTCTGCCTCCCGGGGGACGGCGGCATCGGCATTCACGTAAAGGTCCGTACCAATATGGCGCGGCGGCCGCGGATGCGGCAAGGGGGCCGTGCGGGGGACCGGCACGCGGCCGCTCGGGTGACCGATCGGCGTCCGCCCGGGTGACCGATCCGGGGCCCGCGTTGGTGACCATGCGGGGGAGTTACGTATGCTGAGCCTCCCTAGGGCTGAACTATCCGCGAGGGCAGGGGAGTTCATGCCGCTGGCGCGGACACGCTGTCGTCGCCGAAGCCGCGCCGACGCGGGTGGCCGGGGGATCCGGGGCGGGCTGCGTCCCGGATCCCCGGCCCCTGTCGTCCCGCACCGTCCTCTTGTCCTCATGCGGCTTGTCCCTCATGCGGCGTCGGTTTGTCCCTCATGGGGCGTCAGATGAGTGCTCCATCCAGCCCCTTCCGGGCGGCCCGTACGCTCCGGCGCCCGGACCCGCACCCAGAGTGTGCTGGATGTCCGCCCGTCCCCGACGAGAGGGTCCCTCACCGTGCGTGTCCCGTCGCTGACGCCGGCCCTGGCCGGAGTCGCCCTGCTCGCCCCGGCCGCACTGCACGCTCCCGCCGCCCTGCACACCCCGGCCGCCGCCGACCCGCACCCGGACCGGCCCGTGGTCCGCGGGGAGGGCGCGGCGGCCGATGCCGACCCGCCCCGACAGCGGCCCGGGGCCCGCCGGAAGGGCGCGGTAGCCGATGCCGATCCACCCCGGCAGCGGCCGGCGGCCCGCAGGAAAGGCGGTGCGGTGACCGCCGCCGATCTGCTGGACCGACTGGGGGCATGCCACCAGATCTCCCGCGGCCGGTACCGCACCGACGCCGGCCGCCGCGCGACCGTGCCCATCTGCGGCACCCGGACCGCCGTCTTCTGGAAGGCCGACCTGGACATCGACTGCGACGGACGGTCCACCGCCCGCTGCAACCGCCACACCGACCCGCAGTTCGCCACCATGACCACCTACCAGCAGTCCGACGGCCGCAGTCTCAACGCCGCGACGCTGCCCTACATCGTCGTCCCGGCCCCCAGCCGCATCTGGAACCCCCGCGCGTACGGCGTACGGGGCGGCTCGGTCGCCGCCGTCGTCTACCGGGGGCGGGTGCAGTACGCCGTTGTCGGCGACACCGGCCCGCGCGACCTCATCGGCGAAGCCTCCTACGCCACCGCCCGCGGCCTCGGCATCCGGGCCGACCCGGACGGCGGCGGGGCACCCTCCGGGGTCACCTACATCGTCTTCAGGAACTCCCGCGTGCACCCCATCGAGGACCGCGCGGCGGCCGCGGCCGCAGGAGCGCGGCTGGCCAGGCTGTTCCTCACGTACAGGTGACCAGCCGGCCCGCGGCCGTGTCACACCTTGCGGTAGCCGTACGCCTCCGACGCCGCGGCCTGCACCGCGTCCAGGTCGGCCCCCGCGGCGGCGGTGACCACCGCCGCCACCGCGCCCTCGACGAACGGTGCGTCGACCAGCCGGGTGCCGTCCGGCAGTTCGTCCCCCTCGGCGATGAGCGCCTTCACCGTGAGCACGGCGCTGCCGAGATCGGTGAGCACTGCCACCCCGGCGCCCCGGTCCACCGAGGCCGCCGCGGCGGAGATCAGCTCGGCGCTGGTGCCGAGCCCGCCGCCCTCGGTGCCGCCCGCGCAGGCCACGGGCACCCCCGCGGCCCCGCCCGCCAGGCCCTTCGCCAACTCGGCGACCGAGGCGGCCACTTCCGCGCTGTGCGACACCAGCACGATCCCGACCACCTTCGCTTCGCTCACCGTCCGCCCTCCGCCGCCTCCTGCAGAGCGGCGACGAGCAGCGCCGACGAGGTCGCCCCCGGGTCCTGGTGGCCGATGCTGCGCTCGCCGAGATAGCTCGCCCGGCCCTTGCGGGCCTGCAGCGGCGTGGTGGCCTCCGCGCCCTCCTCGGCGGCGGCCCGCGCGGCGGCGAAGCCGTCGCCGAGCGCGTCCACGGCCGGCACCAGGGCGTCGATCATGGTCTTGTCGCCGGGGGCCGCCCCGCCCAGCGCCATCACCCCGTCCACACCCGCGCGCAGCGCCTCGGCCAGCTGCGCCTCGCTGACCTCGGCCTCGTCACCGAGCGCCTTGCCGGTCCGGCGCAGCAGCGTGCCGTACAGCGGCCCGGACGCGCCGCCGACCGTGGAGATGAGCTGCCGCCCGGCCAGCACCAGGACCGCGCCCGGGGTGTCCGGCGCCTCCTTCTCCAGGGCGGCCGAAACGGCGGTGAAGCCGCGCTGCAGATTGCTGCCGTGGTCGGCGTCCCCGATGGCCGAGTCGAGAGCGGTGAGCCGCTCCGCCTCGCGGTCCACGGACGCGGTGGTCGCCGCCATCCAACGGCGGAAGAAGTCGGCGTCGAGCACGGGATCTCCTTGCGTGGTAGGGATGTTGACCGGCGTGCCACGGGTGGATGGTCGCCTCGTCCGCCGTATCACATCCCCCACCGCAGCGCGGGAGTCTTCACCGGGGCGTCCCACAGCCGCAGCAGTTCCTCATCGACCTGACACAGCGTCACCGACGTGCCCGCCATGTCCAGGGAGGTGACGTAGTTGCCGACGAGCGTGCGGGCCACGGCGACCCCGCGCTCGCGCAGTACCCGCTGCACCTCGGCGTTGAAGCCGTACAGCTCCAGCAGCGGGGTGGCGCCCATGCCGTTGACCAGCACCAGCACGGGGCTGCGCGGCGGCAGGTCCTCCAGGATCGCGTTCACCGCGAAGTCGGCGATCTCCCCGGACGTCATCATCGGCCGCCGCTCCCGGCCCGGCTCGCCGTGGATGCCGATGCCCAACTCCAGCTCGCCGCCCGGCAGATCGAAGGTGGGGCTGCCCTTCGCCGGGGTCGTACAGGCGCTGAGCGCGACACCGAAACTCCGGGAGTTCTCGTTCACCCGACGCCCGATGGACTCGACCCGCTCCAGCGGCTGCCCCTCGGCCGCGGCGGCGCCCGCGATCTTCTCCACGAACAGCGTCGCACCGGTGCCGCGCCGCCCGGCCGTGTACAGGCTGTCGGTGACGGCGACGTCGTCGTTGACGAGCACCTTGGCGACCTGAATGCCCTCGTCCTCGGCGAGTTCGGCCGCCATGTCGAAGTTGAGCACGTCGCCGGTGTAGTTCTTCACGACGAACAGCACACCGGCACCGCTGTCCACGGCCGCCGCGGCCCGCGCCATCTGGTCCGGCACCGGGGAGGTGAACACCTCTCCGGGGCAGGCGGCGGAGAGCATGCCGGGTCCGACGAACCCGCCGTGCAGCGGCTCGTGCCCCGACCCGCCACCCGACACCAGTGCGACCTGCCCGGCCACCGGAGCGTCCCGCCGGACGATCACCCGGTTCTCCACGTCCACGGTCAGATCCGGATACGCGGCCGCCATCCCGCGCAGCGCGTCCGCCACGACGGTCTCCGGCACGTTGATGAGCATCTTCACGGGTACCTCCCCATGAGGCCGGCAGGCGGGCCTCTGAGATGTGATCGGTGGCGTCGCGGGCGGAGCTCTGCTGTCGGCAGTATCGACCTTGCGGCAGCGAAGGTCACGTGGAGCGGCGCAGATGCTCGCGCATGCCTTCTGGTGTCGCCGGTCGGCCGCCGGCCGGTGGCGGTCCTGATCCGGGAGGTCACGGTCCCGTAGAGCCGGGGTCAAGCGCCGGTCATGGATTAGGAGGGCGGGGCGGCGGGGGCGTATCGTTGATCCGGTTTTGATGAGACACCTCGTTCGGTGAGGCGTCTTCACGGACACAGGCCACTGATCCCACCCGTCGAGAGACGCTCCGGATCAGGACAGGTCTCCCCGGCCGAAGGGGTGACCCCAAGTGGCTTCCCCGCAGCTGCGGGGACACGCCGTGGAGTGCCAAAGCTCTGACGAGTTGGGGTGCGCCGGGCCGATTCGCCCGGTTGCCCTTGCCGTATGGCCGTGGCGTCGTGAGCGCGGCCGGGACCGGGAGGAGGCGAGCATGGACAGTAGTCCGGGCCATAGTCGGCCCCTGTCCGCGTTGTCCTCGCCGTCCCTCCGCGGCCTGAGGCAGCCCGTCCTCCTCCACTGACCCGACCCCGCCCGGTGCGTCGGGCCCGGTGTGCCCTGCCCTGATCGCGGGGCAGGGAAGAGTGCGCTGCCGTGGCCGCCCGCTGCCCCGTCATGCCGGGGCAAGGGGGTGTTCACCTTGTCCGTCAACACTTTGCTCATGTCCACCTCGGCCCGTCTGCGCGACCGCCGGGTGATCCTGGAGCGCCGCGCCACCGCCTCCAAGGCGGTCCGCACGTCCCTGGTCTCGCTGGCGGGCCTGGTCGGCGGCCCGGTCACCAACCAGGCCGGGGAGGAGGTCGGCCGCGTCGCCGACGTCGTCGCCCGCCTCTACGGCGAGGAGCCGTACCCGCCGGTCACCGGGCTGATCCTGCGCATCGGGCGCCGGCACACCTTCCTGGCGTCGGACGCCATCGGCAAGGTGCACGCCGGGCACGTACGGCTGCGCACCGCGCGGATCGACCTGCGGGACTTCGCCCGGCGCCCGGGCGAGGTGCTGCTCGCCAGGGACGTACTCGACCACCAGCTCGTGGACGTGGACGGCGTGCAGGTCACCCGTGCCGCCGATCTGTACCTGGCACCGCTGGTGGACCGGGTCGTGCTGGTCGGCGTGGACGTCTCCCTGCCCACGCTCCTGCGCCGGCTCGGCCCCCGCCGCTGGCAGGCCCGGCCCACCCCGGAACGCGTGCTCGACTGGCAGGCGGTCGCCCCGTTCGCCGAGCAGGCCACCGACGGACCCTCCGAGGTACGGCTGCGCGCCTCCCGGACCGCACTGCACCGGCTGCGCCCGGCCGACCTGGCCGACATCCTCGAAGACCTCGGCCGCAGCGAGCGCCAGCAGCTGCTCGGCTGGCTGGAGCCGGAGCGGGCCGCCGACGCTCTGGAGGAGATGGAACCGGCCGAGCTGGAGAACCTGCTGCGCGAGGCGCAGCCGGAACACGCCGCCCGCCTGGTCGACGAGATGGAACCGGACGAGGCCACGGACGCCCTGCGCGACCTCACCCGCGAGGAGCGCGAGGCCCTGCTGACGCGGATGCCGAAGAAGGAGGCGGCCGAACTGCGGCGGCTGCTCACCCACCGCGAGGGCACCGCGGGCGGCGCCATGACCACGCTGCTCGTCACTGCGCGTCGCGACGAGACCATCGCCGAGGTGCGGGCCCGGCTCGCCGAACAGGCCGAGCACCGTACCGAGATCGACGCTGTCGTCTGCGTCGACGCCGAAGGCCGGCTGCTGTGCGACATCTCGCTGTTCGACCTGGCGGTGGCCGAGGACGCGGCGCCGGTCGCCGACCTGGTGGCCTGGCTCGCTCAGTTCGGCCCGCCCGTGACCGTCCACGCGGACACCGCCCTGTCCGAGGCCGCCGACCAGCTGGTCGCGGCCCGCGCCTCCTCCCTCCTGGTGGTCGACGACGGCGACCGCCCGATCGGCCGGATCCTGGCCGACGACCTGCTCGACGCGATGCTGCCCGAACGCGGGCGCCTGCACTTTAGGAGGTTCCTGCAGTGACCCGCGACCTGGACACCACCGAGGCGGCTCCGGCAGCCGGTGCGACGGCACCCCGCCGCACCGGCTGGCGACGCCTCACCATGATCGCCGCGGTCGCGGGCCCCGGCCTGGTCGCCGCGAACGCCGGCAATGACGCCGCCGGCATCGCCACCTACGCCTCGGCCGGCTCCCAGTTTACCTACGGCACCCTCTTCTTCATGGTGCTGGTCACCGTCGCCCTGGTGATGGTTCAGGAGATGGCCGTACGCCTCGGCGCCCACACCGGCAAGGGCCTGGGCGCCCTGATCCGCGAGCAGTTCAGCCTGCGCCTGACCGCGCTCGCCGTCTTCTGCCTGCTGCTGGCCAACACCGGCCTGGTCGTGTCAGAGTTCGCGGGCATCGGCGCGGCCTTCGAACTCCTCGGCGTCCCCAAGTGGGCGGTCATCCCGCCGGCCGCGATCCTGCTGTGGGCGCTGGTGCTGTTCGGCTCCTACCACTGGGCCGAACGCGTGTTCCTCATCATGTCCCTGGCGTTCTTCGCCTACCCGATCGCCATGATCCTCGGCCACCCCGACTGGGGCGCCGTCGGCCACCACCTGATCGTCCCGCACATCGAGCCCAGCAAGGACTTCATCCTCCTCGCGGTCGCGTTGATCGGTACGACGGTCAGCCCGTACATGCAGTTCTACGCCGCTGCCGGAGTCGTCGACCGGGGTGCCAGGCCCGCCGACTACCCCCTCATCCGCGCCGACGCGATCCTCGGCGCCGTTTTCGCCTGCGTCATCAGCCTGACCATCATCATCGCCACGGCGTCCGCCATCGGCGGCACCGGCCCGCTGGACTCCGCAGCGCAGGCGGCCGAGGCCCTCAAGCCGATCGCCGGCCAGAACGCCGAACTCCTCTTCGCCGTCGGCCTGCTCGGCGCCTCCGCCCTGGCCGGGGCGGTCGTCCCGCTGTCCGCCAGCTACGCCATAGGAGAGGCGGCGGGCGTGGAGCGCTCGGTCTCCCGCAGCTTCCGTGACGCCCCGCTGTTCCTGGGCCTGTTCACCGCCCAGATCTTCCTCGGGGCGGCGGTGGCGATGACCCCGGTCGACGTCATCCAGCTGCTGATCGGCACTCAGGTCCTGCAGGGCCTGATCAGTCCGGTGGTCCTCGTCTACCTGCTGGTGCTGACCAACCGCCGCTCCGTCCTCGGGACGGCCGCCAACGGGCCGCGCTACCGCATCGCCGCCACCGTGGTGGTCGTCGGCGTCGCCGCCATGTCCACCATCCTGCTCGTCCAGACGGTCCTCGGCTGGTTCGGCCTCGGTTGACCGGGGCTGCTGTCCGCTCCTGCGGGCCGCACCCCGCCGGTACCCGACCGGCTCCGCGGGACAGCGCCGGGTCACCTCAGCGAGCGGTCCGATCATGCGCCTCTCGCCCTGCTCGACAGGCCGATGATGGCCAACACCGGCAACCGGTTATTGACGTGTCCTTGACCGCTTCCTCCAACTCCGGCCCCACCGACGGGACCAAGTCCCTGCGAGCGGGCGGCGATCTGCCGAACCTCGCCATCGATCCGCACACCGGCTACGAGGGTTCGGACTTCAGCGGTGGGGCCTACGACTCCGTGGAACTGATCCACTCCACCGACGGTGGCCGGACCCTCTCACCGCCGGGAACACCACCACGGCCCCTTACGCCGGAGGTCACTTCCTCGATGATCACGAGGGCCTCGCTCCGGCCGCACCGGCTCGTCCGGTGACCCAAGAGGCGTCCCAACCGGGCTGGAACGAGCGCAACTTCGGGCTCACGTCAGACGCAAGGTAAACAAGATGCCATATTTCCTGTGAGCCCTTTGTGTGACTGTTGTGGCCACGCCAAGATCCCCCCTGCGCCGGGACACCCCCATATGCCCGGTGCAGGGAGGAGAGGGCATGTTGCCCCCGAAGCACCAACGACGGTTCATCACCTGCACCGTCGTAGCGGCCGCGTTCGGACTGGTGACCACCCAGTCGTTCGCGGCGTCGAACAACGCAAGACCCCGGCCCTGGCAGGCGCGCCACCAGGCCGTCGTGGGCCGGCAGCACATCAAGGCGGTGCACGCGGGCCACGGCATGTCCGCGTTCGCGGCAGAGGGCGGCGACGACGGCGG